>JAVWHI010000001.1:0-1922 GCA_036640155.1 Oscillospiraceae bacterium
AAGATTAATTACAAAGCCAATGAAACAAAAGGACTTGTTGCAGGAATACGTGTAGTTGATGAAAATGAAGACTTAATTTTAATTGCAGATGATGGAATAATCATTAGAATAAGGGTTAGTGACGTCAATCTATCTTCAAGATATGCTTCAGGTGTAAGAGTTATGAGAATATCTGAAAATGCAAAAGTAGTTACATTTGCACGAGCAGAGCATGAAGACGATGTTGAAATTGCACAAGTAGAACAACTTCCTGAGGAAGACGAAGATGTTTCAAAGCTTATTGAACTAGAAGAAGAATTAGAAAAGATGCAAGAAACACAGCAAGAAGATGAAATAGAGCAAGAATAATAAAAATTAAAAGCAGCTATTATCACGCTTAAGTGTGATAATAGCTGCTTTTATAAAAGTGAAGTTGCAACGAAAAGTGCAACGCCGGGTATACCCAAAGAAAGACTTAGATAAACAGTAAAGATATTAACATTTGCACAAAATCCAAAGAAGTTTAGAATAAAAACAGTGGGGATAAGTGCCGCTGTTCCTGAAAAAAAGGAAAACAACAATGCTTTTATTTTATGCCTTGACTTAAAACAATAGATAATATTGACAATAAAAAGCAGAGAAACAATAATAAGAGTTAGCATTTCAGCGCCACCCATATTAAGCACGCACCTTTCTTAAGATTAAACTTCTAAAAGGCAACAACTTTATTTAGCTTAGCTTTTTTCAAAAGATAGCTATATCTTTTTTCGAGAGAATCGAGTTGTAAAACATAAGAATCAATCAAATCAAAGTCAGTTTCCATTTCGAAAGCTAATTGTGCCGCTGTTAATTGAAGTTGAATCTCTTTTATTTGAGCGAGCATATCCTCGTTGTCGTTTTTTTCAACAATAGCTTTACTTCGTGGTTTTAAACGCTCAAAAGTTTTTCCAAATGAATTTAGAATACCTTCCATATATATTCCTCCAATAATAATTTTATACTATAAATATTGGAATAAAGATGGGGTAATATACACTAAAAAAATATTTATTTTACTTTAATGCCTAAAAGTCCAATTAAATTGGAGGCTTGAAACGAATTAATTGTTATTCCTTTAAGTTCAAGAGGAGGATAAGATACAATCGGAGAAAGAAATTCGCAAGTAGTGAAATCAACGCCGGAAAGTGAGGTTTTAAAAAAGTTATTTTTTATAAAAATACTTTTACTTAGAAAAAGACGTTTGATTTTTGCTTGAGACATAGACGCCTCAGTAAAATCAGTACCGCTAAAAAGCACGTCAGTTAATTTGCACTCATCAAGAGAAGAAAAACACATATTACAGTCTTTGAAAACGACATTTCTTAAAAGTGCAGAGGAAATATCAGCGCCCATAAATTTGCAAGAAAAAAAGTGACAACGTTCAAAAAACGCACCGGAAAAGTTAGCGTTAGAAAAATCACACGAGGAAAATAAAACGTCGACAAAAGTTGTAGTTTCAAAAATGCAGTAACCTAAAACGCAGTTTTCAAATATACCCGAGCGTACTTCAAGTTTTGATAAGTCACACTTATTTAGATGTTCGTCTAAAAGTTTTACATTTGTAAGAGAGGTTTCATCATATAAGCACTCTTGTGCAGCAGAAAAAAAGTCGCCAATAATACTAGGAGTTGTCGGCAGTTGCGGAGTAGTAATGTTCATAAAAATTTCCCTTTTTAAAAATCCCCCTGCCTATTAGACAGGGGGAAACAATTATTTCGAGACAGGTTTAATCATAATTCCAAGGTCATCAAGTTGAATCGTGTCAACAGTTGCAGGACATTCAGACATAAGTTCACTTGCGTTTTGAACTTTTGGAAATGCTGTTACGTCTTTTAAACTTTCAGCTCCACACATAACCATAGCAAGCCTATCAAGACCTATTCCAACTCCCCCGTGAGGTGGCG
>JAVWHI010000001.1:1932-3832 GCA_036640155.1 Oscillospiraceae bacterium
CATATCTGTAAGCGTTAACTAAAAATCCGAATTTAGCCTCTATTTCTTCAGCAGTAAGACCTAATGCCGCAAACATTTTTTGTTGTAATTCAAAATCAGTTATTCTCATAGACCCACTGCAAAGCTCAGTACCGTTTAAAACCAAGTCGTAAGCTTTTGCCTTAACAGCACCTGGGTCGGAATCAAGAAGCTCTAAGCCCTCATCTGTTGGCAAGGTGAATGGGTGGTGCATTGCAACAAAAGTTTGAGTGTCTTCATCAAACTCAAAAAATGGAAACTCAGTAATCCATAAAAAGTTAAACGTGTCAGGAATAATTTCAAGTTTTTTTGCAACAGTTAGTCTTAAAGAGCCTAACACTGGGAGTGTGACTTTGTTTTTATCAGCAATAAAGAAAGCGACGTCTCCTTGATTGCAATCAATTCTATTTAAGATAGAGTCTAGTTCGTCGTCACTTACAAATTTTGCAAAAGAACACATTTTCGATTCGCTTGTCCATCTAACATATGCCATACCACTAGCGCCAATGCCACGAACATATTCTGTTAATTTATCTATTTCTTTTCGTGTTAGTTTTTGAGCAGCGTTTTTAGCAACGATAGCACGAACACTACCGCCATTTGCTATAACATCTGAAAACACAGAAAAGTTAGAGTTAGCGACTAAGTCAGAGACGACTTTTATTTGCATATCAAATCTAGTGTCAGGTTTATCCGAGCCGTAACGTGACATAGCCTCATCATAAGTCATTCTTAAAATAGGTGTTTTTATATCGACATTTAAAACTTCTTTAAAGAGGCGTTTTGCAAAGCCTTCAATCATTTCCAAAATATCATCGACATCAACAAAGCTCATTTCAATATCAATTTGTGTAAACTCAGGTTGACGGTCAGCACGTAAATCTTCATCTCTAAAGCAGCGAGCTAACTGAATATATCTATCAAAACCAGCAATCATCAATAACTGTTTATACATTTGAGGAGATTGTGGCAAAGCATAAAACTTACCATTATGCACACGAGAAGGCACTAGATAATCTCTTGCTCCCTCTGGAGTAGATTTTATCATCATTGGAGTTTCTATTTCTGTAAAGTCGTTTTCATAAAAATACTCTCTTGCAACTCTTGCAATGTTGTGACGCATAAAAAGATTTTGTTGTAGTTTTTTTCTTCTTAAGTCAAGATAGCGGTATTTAAGGGCAATTTCCTCATTGACTTTCGTGTCATCTGTGATGTGAAAAGGAGGTGTTTGTGCTTTAGCTAAAATTCTTAAGTCAGAAACAAAAACTTCAACTTGACCAGTTTGGATTTCCGTATTAATACTTTCTCTTTTTCTAACAGTTCCCTTTGCCATCAAAACATATTCGCTACGAACAGATTTAGCTTTTTCAAATTGGTCACGAGCAGTTACGTCATCAAACGTAAGCTGAACAATACCTGTTTTGTCACGCAAATCAATAAAGATAAGATTTCCTTTATCACGTTGTTTTTGCACAAATCCGCAAACAACGACTTCATTGTCGACATCTTTTAGTGAAACATTGTTGCAATAATGTGAGCGTTTAAGCCCTTTCATTGAATCTGCCATTAGCATCGGGCATATATAAATTTAAGCTATGCCCTACTCACCGTCCTTTGTAAAATATAATAAATTCCTTATGAAAATTTTTTAAAAAGTCTAGCCATTACAACCGAATAAATCAGCAAATGAATTGTCGCCGAGTGAGCCTGCAATTAATTCAGCTTGACGTGCAAGCATAGCATCACACAAGTGCGTGCGAAGCTCATTTTCTAAATCCACAGATTTAACTTCACCAGTTTGCATATCCTTAACATCTGCTTTATTGGTTGCAAGTTCATCCTCACCTAAAACCATAGACATTTTTGCACCAATTTTATTTGC
>JAVWHI010000001.1:3842-25343 GCA_036640155.1 Oscillospiraceae bacterium
ATAACATCAAATTCAACATAAACGCCATCACGACGTAAAATTGTTGCAAGCTCATACGCTTTTATGTTAGCTTTTTCTCCAATACTAGCAATATAAAGCTCACATTCAGTTAATTTTGGAATATCAACGTTTTGCTTTGCTGTAACAAGGAGCAATCTTTCAAGCCCTGCTGCAAAGCCAATACCGGGAAGTTTATTACCGCCAAGTTCTTGAATTAGCCCGTCGTATCTGCCACCGCCGCAAACGGTAAGGCCTATATCACTTGCAACAAATTCAAAAACAGTTTTAGTGTAATAATCAAGACCTCTAACAATCTTAGGGTCAATTTGAAAAGGAATATTAGCAGCTTGCAGGAGACTTTTTACCAAACTAAAATGCTGTGAACAATCGTCGCATAAAAAATCGAGCATAACAGGAGCGCTAGCGCCGAGGTTTTGGCAAATATCACTTTTACAGTCCAAAATACGCATTGGATTTTTTTCAAGTCTTTCTCTACACGTAGAACAAAGTGAATCTTTTACGTTTTCAAAGTAGAGTTTTAATGACTGGTGATATTTTGCACGACATTCAGGGCAACCAATAGAGTTAATAAACAGTGTGATATTTTCAAGAGAAAGGCGGTCAATAATATCGTAAGCCATAGCAATAACTTCAGCATCAATTGCCGGACTTTCACTGCCGATTGCCTCAATTCCAAACTGATGAAATTCACGATAACGACCAGCTTGTGGTTTATCATATCTAAAGCATGGCGTAATATAACTAGCTTTAAAAGGAAGAGCGTCGTTTAAAAGTCCTCTTTCAATTGCAGCTCTTGCAATACCGGCAGTTCCTTCAGGTTTTAAAGTAACACTGCGCTCACCCTTATCCCGGAAAGTGTACATCTCTTTTGAAACAACGTCAGTAGTATCACCGACACCACGTAAAAAAAGTTCAGTGTGTTCAAAAACAGGTGTTCTCATTTCGTTATAACCATAGTCTTTTGCAACTTCAAGAGCGATTTTTTCTATAAATTGCCATTTGTAACTTTCGGTTGGTAGCACATCAAGTGTACCACGAGGTGCGTTAATATTTCCGGCCATTTTAGTTCCTCCAATAGATTAAACAAGTAAAAAGGCGTATCGATTTATCAACACGCCAAATTTTGTGTAATAGTCAATAAATTTTATTTAGGGTTAACAATATTTCGCCAATCCAAATCGCCACGTTGAAGTCCTAAAATTAAAGCTTCTGCGGTAGCTATATTAGTAGCGACAGGAATATTGTGGACGTCACATAAGCGTAGCAAGTTAAACTGATTAACTTCATGGGTTTTTGGATTTAATTGGTCTCTGAAAAAGAGCAACAAATCAATTTCATTGCAAGCGATACGAGCAGCAATTTGCTGGTCGCCACCTTGAGTACCGGATAAAAAACGTTGAATCTGTAAGCCGGTAGACTCTGAAACTAATTTTCCGGTTGTTCCTGTAGCACAAAGAGTGTGATGGGACAATATACCGCAATATGCGATACAAAACTGGACCATTAACTCTTTTTTTGAATCATGTGCAATTAATGCAATATTCATATTAAATTCCCCTTTTTTATAATGATTTTACTAATAGCGGTACGTATTTTCCCTCAATGCGCTGGGTAATATTTTTAAAAATTTGACTTGTCTGAGTTAAATTCTCATTATAATCAATTTTATTAAAAAGCTGTTGGATAGCATAATCTGAAGGAACAACGCCAATGAGTTGAGCGCCGACAATGTCAATTATATCATCAAGAGATGTAAATTCGCTCATTGAAAGCGACTGTCGATTAACTTTATTAATAATAAGCCTGCACGGTATTTTAGCTTTAGAGGCTATTGTACTGACAATTTTAGCAGCATCACGCACAGCAACATTATCAGCAGTAGTAACAACTATTGCAGAATCAGAAACAGCACGAGCCATGTAAATACCGGTGCCAATGCCGGCGGAATTGTCTAAAACGACATAGTCAAAATTGTTTTTAATAGCGGTTATTAAGTTTGCGACTTGTGTTATATCAAAACTTTTTGATATGTTAAATGGCGCACTAAGCAGATGAAGATTAGGAAGATTTGGGCAAGAAACGATAGCCTTTTGCGCACTACACCGACCATCAATGATATCCATAATGTCATAAACTATTTTATCTTCAATATTTAACATGATATCAAGACTTCTAAGTCCTATGTCTAAATCTATTAACAAGACACGATGGTTAGCTTTTGCTAAAGAGGCACAAATACCAATACTTATTGTCGACTTACCAGTACCACCTTTTCCGGAAACAATAGATATAACCTTTGTCATCATGTATTGTCTAACCTTTCTTTTTCCATTTTGGTGTCATTTTCAAAAGACAAATTCGGGTAATGTGAAACACAATTCACAAAATCCTGTTAAAAAAATTAAGCTAATTTTATAATAACACAAATCGTCAAAAAAAGCTAGTATTTTGTAAGTCTTTACATTATAAATCTCACCAAAAGATTTCGTAATAAGGATATGAGGAGGAATAAAAGATATCATTTTTGTTGCCAGAAACATAGGCATATGCTTTTTTGAAGTTTGTGTTAAAAGAAAGATTTGCTAAGCAAGCATCAAAAGCTGGTTTATTTGAAAACATAACTTCAATAGACTTGCCGCCATCAGAAGAAATTTTTTTCATCTTTTCGGCAATGGAATTTGAGCAGGCTAAGTTATAATCTTCAAAAAGCAGATGTTCTTTTACAAAATAATTGCACTTAGTTGACGTGCAGCTAGGAAGAGGATAATTATCCCCGCTAAAGGAATGCGTTTTTTTAATTTGCTTAGTTGTAATAGCAAAGAATTTATGAGAGACGTAAGAAGCATCTTTTTTATTAAATAGTGGGTCATCCCATGTAACATCGACATAATAAAAATCGTTATCCATTTTAACAATGTTCCAACCATGCTCAACAGATTTACCCGAGGAATTAATAGATGAGCCTATCACATAAAGCGATTGTATTCCGGCCTTGTAGCATAAATACTGAAATGTTTTTGCATATGAGGCACAAACGCCGTAACCGTCAAGCAAAATACCCAGAATATACTGGTCGTTAGGACTGCTCTTATATTCTGCGAATTTAATGAGGTTATCATGGATTGTTTTAACTTTTTCGTAATCGGTCATCGATTTAGAAATACCGTAAAGTAGCTTTGTTGTTGTAAGGCTAATTTTTTTAGAATTTTTTATTATTTCTTCTTTGGTAAAAGGATATTCAAAACTAAGTGACTTAATATATTCTGAGGATATATATGAAATATTAGAATAGCTCCAATAAAGCTGAGGATAATCTGCTTGAATGTAGTAAATTATTTTTTTTGCTTGTTTAATAGTGAGGTTATATTTTGCAACGTCTATATTTGTAGTTAGAGTTTTAATATTAGCTACAATGTCAAGATATGCAGCTTTTTCGTTACCTACGAGTGAATTTCTACCGTAATACAAGGTTTCATTAAGTTCGTTTTGTTCTACTGTAAAAAGACTTGTGTTAGACGGCGAATTTGAAACGGTCTCGTTATTTTTTTTGGGGGTGTCTTTTGATTCTATCAAGTTTTTTTGTGAAGACAGCATGCCACTAGTGCTATTACTAGAAACTTTACTGTTTGGTTTTTTGCGACTATCTTTACCAATAAAGCACCAGGAAAAAAGCATCAAAGTTAAAAAAATCACGGCGATTAATTTTTTCATAATTAGCACAACGCTCCTTGAAAAAAATTAGTTGTTGATTAACTGTGCAAGGTCACGAGCGCATAAAAGCACGGATTTATCGGCGTTATAATTTAAAGAGCAGAAGTTTTTAAAGTTTTCATCACGTTTATTAAAAAGCGTTTCCAGCTCTTTTTTCGAATAACGTGTAACAAGAGGTCTATTAGTGTCGTTTTTAATTCTATCGTAGCACGAAGAAAAAGAAAGATTTAAATAAACAATAGTACCTGTATTTTTAATGATATTATAATTTTCAGGGTCATCAAGAGTGCCACCACCAAGAGAAACAACAGTGTTTTTTGTTAGTGCTAACCTTGTTAGAACTTGTGTTTCAAGACTTCTAAAATACCCCTCTGAAAAACAAGAAAAAATTTCTGTTATGCTCATATTGTTACAGTTTTTTATTATAAGCTCATCCGTATCTACAAAGTTTTGATTTAAAAGGGTCGCTAGTTTTTTAGCAATTGTTGTTTTTCCACAGCCCATAAAGCCACACAAATATATGTTATTCATTTTTTTATTCAACTCCAAAAGAAAAAATCAACCAAAAAAGAATGTGCTAGTAGTCAGTGGAATTAGCTTTCATCATTAGCAAAAACAAAATCGATATCAGCGATTACTTTTTTGTCAAGCTCCCCTTTTACAACGAGCTTGTTTAATAGTGTAATTACTTCTTTATGTGTCATTGTTTGTTTATATGACCGTTTTTCTCGTAAAGCTTGATAAATATCAATAGCGCATATCGTTCTTTGTAGCTGTCCTAACTGTGAATCGTCTTTTTTAAAGGGGTATCCACTTCCATTTAGTTTTTCGTGATGCGAAGAAGCGAGCAAGGTTACATCATCAAAACCTTCAATTGATGCGAGCATGTTATATGAGGCAATAGCATGTGACTTAATATGCTCATATTCGCTAGGCGTTAGCTTCCCTTTTTTTTCAAGGATATCTCTATCTACAGTAAGCTTACCTACGTCGTGTAAAGCACCAGCTAAATAAGAAACTAAGATATTGTAATCATCATAATTATAAAAACGTGCCATTCGTGCCATCTTAGAGGCAATGTGAAGTGAATGACTAGCGGTTTGAGTGGATTTATAGTCGATAATGCAAGCAAAAAACTTAGCAATTTCAACTAATTGTTCAGGAGAAAAATCCTGTTTAATTCGAGGTATTGACTGTTTTAAAGTAGCGGCTATGTTAAAGTTATCCATGGACAATACTTTTTCATATGAAACTGCTTTTGTAAAAAGATTTACTAAACTGCTAGCAAAAAAAGTGTCAGAGCTTTCTTTTAAAAAATCCAAAACAGCAGAGTATTTTTCTTTTGTAATAATACTTAAATCGAAAGTAACATCTACGATATCAGTAATATGAATGATTTGGGCAAACAGCGAAGTATCTTTAGCAGGCACTGAAAAAGGACCAGTTGCATCAGCATTTTCATGGTGATAAAGTATTGCATTTTTCACATTCCCACGAAAAGGTAGGGCATGAACATTTTCTTCTCCAATTAGTGCATGCTCTCCGAGAACAATTTTTTCCTTATCGTTTACAACGTCGATATTCATGCACATTTCTTCGTTAATATATTCAGTAAGAGCATTATCATGAAGTACAGCACACGAAGCAATATCTATAAGTTCATCTTGTGAAAAGTGTAGCAGTTTTCCGATTAAAACCGACATATATGCAACACGTTTTGAATGATTGCTTGAAACACCGACTAAATCGTGTTCTACGCAGTCTAGTCCATATGAAAAAGAGAACAGGATATCGTTAAAACATAAATTCATAGTCGTTTGCGCCCCTTAAAAGCAAAATTATTTACCTTGAAAATGCTTTCCAATTTTATTATACTACAAATATAAATAAAAAGCTATGATAAACCATAGCTTTTTAATATGAATAAGATAATTTTATATTTGGGTAAGAAAAAGCAGTGCAGTTAAGGAAGTACATTGCCGGCAGCAGTGTAAATTTCGTACCATTCTTCACGAGTTAATACGATATCGCAAGCTTTGAAGATATCTAATAAACGAGTTTCACTTGTAGTGCCACAAACTGGTTGCAAGTTAGCAGGGTGTCTTAAAAGCCAAGACATAACAATGGTGGTAGAACTAACGTCATACTTTTTTGCTATTTCGGTTATTTTTTTGTTAAGTGCAGGAAAATCGGGATTATCCAAAAAAACACCGGAGAAAAATCCATACTGAAAAGGAGACCATGGTTGAATTGTGATATCATTAAGTCTGCAATAGTCTAATACACTGCCATCACGATCGGTAGCGGAATCGACTTGCATATTCACGTTAATTCCATTTGAAATCATAGTAGAATTAGTTATACTTAACTGCATTTGATTGATAATCAGTGGTTGTTTAACATATTTTTTTAGCAGTTCTATCTGCATGGGCTTGTGATTTGAAACTCCAAAGTAACGCACTTTACCGCTATTATAAAGTGAATCAAACGCCTCCATTACTTCTAGAGGTTCGACTAAAGCATCAGGGCGATGTAAAAGCAAACTGTCAAGGTAATCAGTATTAAGACGCTTTAAAATAGCATCAACCGAGTCTAAAATATACTGCTTTGAAAAATCATATCTGCCGGGGCGTATTCCACACTTCGATTGTAAAAATATTTTCTCTCTTTTTGAGGCAGTCATGCCATATGCTTTTGAAAAAAGCTCTTCACATTCGCCTTTTTGATATATGTCAGCGTGATCAAAAAAGTTAGCTTTATTTTCGATACAAAGGTTTATAAATTTTGCTGCTTGTGATTGGGAAAGAGAAGCAAGTCTCATACAGCCAACTGCTACAGCTGGCACTTCAAGTCCACTTGAGCCTAGATTAATATATTTGATTTTAGTCATCTCCTAACGGTAAACTTATTGTAAAGCCTTTTAAAAGAAAAGTCAATAAAAAAGTTTGTGTGCTTTATTTAAAAACACACAAACTTAAATAATTACAAAGGATAATCAAGAACAAAACAGGTGCTTTCCTATTCTAGTAATGACCGGGCGAGTACGCATCCATTTATTTGAAGTTTTATCAGGGTTAAAGTAATAAATTGCACCGCCGGAGGGGTCTTGACCATTAAGAGCATCTTTTGCGGCTTTATAAGCAGAATCAGCAATAGGTTGATTAAACTGCCCATCAGTGATTGCGGTGAATGCTCCCTTTTGGTAAATTACCCCGGAAAGGGTGTCAGGAAAAGATGGATGTTCAACTCTGTTTAAAATAACTGCACCGACTGCAACTTGCCCACTGTAAGGTTCACCTCGTGCTTCTGCTGAAATAATTCTTGCTAAGAGATAAACGTTTGAGTCAGAGCCAGTTGGCGATTGACCAACAGTTATACCTAGCTTTTTAAGAGTTTGCGGACCTGCGACACCGTCTTGTGAAAGACCTTGTTGCTTTTGAAACTTTTTCACAGCAGCAGCAGTAGCTTTACCGTACGCACCATCTACACTACCGGTATAAATTCCACGGTCTTTTAAAGACTGTTGTATAGCTTTTACTTCACTACCGCTTGAGCCTATTTTTGAAAGAGCTGTCGCCGTTTTTGGTTGATACGCAAAAAACAAAGTTAATACAATAAGAAGTATAGCTAAAATAGTTGTTCCTGTTTTTAGATATTGTTTAGATATAATCATAAATGCCCTCTTTTACTTTGAATTATAACCTCCCATTAGATAGTACTTGCTTATTTGCAAATAAAGGAGTAGATATTAGTAGTTTAACATTAAAATGCAAAACTATTCATTCAAAATAAAGAGAAAATAAAGTTATTCTAAAGTTACTTTTGATTCTGTGGAAATAAAGTTTACCCAAGAGTTACCGGGCTTTATTGGAAGTTCATTACCTTTTGTATCCTTAAACTTATAACCGCCATTTATATCGCCTTGTTTTTCAAAAGTTATTTCGGTTTTTTTACCGTTAGTTATATAATAGCCGCTACCGCTTTGAAGTTCAATGTCTTTTAACTTTTCGTCAAGCATTTTCACTGAAGTTTGCAAAACGAACACGTTATCAACGCTAATTTGCTCTTTCGTATTATCGTCCATTTGAGCAGCACCATATTCGGATTTTTTATACTTATTTGTGGTTGCATCATAAAGAAATTCACTTACTGTGTAGGAAGAAAAATTAAGAGTTGCTTTTGTGCAAGGGGTGAAATTTTCAAAAGAATACTCTTTTTTGTTAAATTTAAAGAAATCAGGTTGCTTACCATCTCTTGATGAAGTGTCATAACCTTTTGTCTTTATTGCAGCATCAATAAGTTGTGCATTAGTAAAATAAGTATGTTCTTTTCCCATTTTTCCAACACGTGACTTGTCTTGCTCAAAACATTTGATATAGCTCATTCCATCAATGTCGTTCCATTTTGTAGAATTAAGTTTATCATATGCAATAGGGCTACCACCGAAGTGAATGTATATTGCGTTATGCAGCATAGCAAGTTCTAAAAAGTCGTGTCGTGCAGAGCGAACAGAGCCAACTTGCGGAATTTTTGAAGGGTCAGCAAAAACAGCAAGGAATCTGTTAATTCCACCCTCAACCGGCAACTCATATATTATATCTGCTTGTGAAATTCCTTTTTGCGGCAACGAAACTTTAATGTTGTTTATCATAACGCCAACTGGACGCTTACCAACCGCTTCAGGGTTAAAACCCTCTAAACCGGTTAAAGGGTTAGTGAGAATTTCTTTTTCCTGCGAAGAAGTCGAGGAGGGGTTTGAATCAGCACCCGGGTTTGGAAAGGGTTTTTTACCTTTACAAGAGGATAAAGGAATTGTCATTGCAAGGCAAGAAAACACAGCAATGGCTTTAAAAATAAGTTTTCTTTTCATTTTTTTCATTAATTTGCACAAAACGCAAACTAATGATTTACACCACCTTAGTTTTAATTTTAAATAATAAAAGTTAGAAAAGACTAATTCATAATTTTAAGGATATTGTTATCACTTATAATGTTAGCGACATTATAAAGAAACAATATTTGTGAGTAATCAGTGAAGTCGACATATTCACTAAGTGATTTATTGACATATCGCAAATCCAAAAGAGTAATTTCTTCATAGTGAAGTGGCAAGAACTGCATTAGTGCATTTGTATATGAATCCTTAAAAATTAAAATCTTCTTTCCATTTTTAAGATCGGATTTAATAGTTACCATTGGGTCATTCGAGCCTAGAAAAACAGAATATTTATCCTTTTCATTTAAAAACTTTCTAAATAAAATAGACGGATAAGTTTGAGTTTGTGTACCCGTATTTTTAATTGTTTCAGTAACTTGTACAGCGTTATCTGCATAATGATAAATATCGACAACGTCTTTTAACTTTTCACCGTAAAGTGCTTTTGAATAAAGCGTGCCTAAAAAGTCATGGGAAGCATGTTCAATATTAAACATATCACGTGCAATAGGTTTAAAACCTAACGGTTTTGCTAAAGCGGAATAACCCCAATAAGCACCTAAACTCGTCCAGTGGTGGTCGGTTTTGTAGTAAAGGTAGTCGCCCTTATTAGCGGCTAAAAATGAATAGGCATCTATTGCAGTAACATCAACAAGGTCGTTGTAAAACTGCTTGCAAAATTCGGGTTGGTCTAAAAGTGTTGCACGTGACGGATTTTTTTCCGGATAAAAAGCGGCCGCTGTTGGCACAAGCATAGTACTTATTTGTGCAGTGCTTTTATACTTACGTGCAAAGTCATTTATAGCTTTAATGTTTGCATCAACGACTGACTTATCTTTAAGTTGGATATGTTCTAATAACATTTTATCAGAAATGAAAATATTGTTGATTTCTTTTTTTCCTTGTGCAAGTTCTAAATCAGTCTTGATTTTAATGAAAGCCTCACGAAAAACCAGATGGTCAGCAAGAAACTTCTCAAAGGAGTCCATAAATTCACGACTTAAAAGGTTTTCTTTAGTGGGAGCAACAAACTGCTGTAAAGGTCTATTTTCCGTTTGAGAAAATGTATCTTTGGGCAACAAGATGGAAAAAAGGGGCAACAAAATCAAAATCGAGAAAAATGCAATGATTAGTACTTTTTTATTCAATATTATTACATCCTTTCTTCGATTAAAATCTAAAATATAGGAATGGATTATATGAAGCGTTTACTAGATATGCGATACAAACTATAAATAATACAATTAAGAATGTGGTTTTAACAGCCGACATAGCACGTGGATATTTATCTGAAATTGTAGAAACTTTGTGTGTTAGATTGCCTCTTGAAGCTATAAAGCAGATGATAAACATTACAATGTTGCTAGTTAAGAGATAAATTCCTTGATTATCGAATATGCCGGTATGATTAGCGCCGAACATAGCACCGAAAAACGCACCAATTTGTGAAAAACTTTGAATTTCAAACAAAACCCAACCGAAGACTACCAATAAAAACGAATAAAGTTGCTGCAACCAGGTTGGAAGTTTAGAAAGCCATTTTTGTAGGAAAAGACGTTCCATAATAATTATCACGCCGAAGTATAATCCCCAAATAACGAAGTTCCAACTAGCACCGTGCCAAAGTCCTGTTAAAAACCAAACAATGAGCAAATTTCTCACAGTGCATAAAGTTCCCTTTCGGTTACCTCCAAGTGGAAAATAAACGTATGATCTAAACCAAGACCCCAGAGTAATATGCCATCTTCGCCAAAAATCGCTGATGTTTTTTGAAATATAGGGGTAATTAAAATTAATAGGAAACTCGAATCCTAGCATTTTGCCAAGCCCTCGAGCCATGTCAGAATAACCAGAGAAGTCATAATATATTTGAAAGGTAAAGGCAAGTATTCCGACCCAGGCAGTTAAAACAGAAAGTTCGGAATACTGCATTGCCTTGACACTTGTCCAGACAGCACCGATATTATTAGCAAGGATTAATTTTTTTGCAAGTCCTCTTATAAACCAGCCGATACCATCTGCTACTTTTGCTTGAGTTACAGTACGGTGGTCAATTTCGTTTTGAACATCACTGTAACGAACAATAGGTCCAGCTACAATTTGTGGAAAAAGAGAAACGTAGGAAGTGAAGTTGATAATGCTTTTTTGCACTTTTATGTTACGCATATAAAGGTCAATAGTATAAGACATACTTTGGAAAGTATAAAAAGAAATACCAACAGGAAGACGAAGAGACGGGTCGATTATATTCAGCCCAAAAATTGAGTTCATATTTGTTATAAAGAACGAACTATATTTAAAAAGAGATAAAAGACCTAAATTGATGATAAGAGAGGAAACCAAAAAAATTGTGCGAAGCCGTTTATTGTCATCATATTTATCCATCAAAATACCCGCCGTGTAGTCAACAACAGTGGATAAAAGCATAATAAGTACATAAACCGGCTCACCCCAAGCATAAAAAAACAGCCCGGAAATTAAAATGATAATGTTTTTAATTTTAGTGTTTGACAAATAGTACAAAATCAAAACTATGGGTAAAAATGCGAACAAGAACGCAGTTCCTGAAAAGACCATCTAGTTATTCTCCTTTTCTATAAATTTTTTATATTCATCGTAAGACATAAGTCTGTTAATAACATCAAGTAAAGCATTTGCAGATAAATAAGGAGGAAGATTTAGCTTTTCAAGTAAGTGAGAGCGCATATCCTTTGAGTTTTTAGCTCCACTTAGTCCATCTATAACAAAGTCTAGTTTAGTTATCTGTTTTGATTGTTCTTCTTTATTTCCGGTTTGAGTAGCAACAGAAAAAAGATTTTTTAAAACATCAATATTAATGCCCTCAACCCCTAGAGTGTTTTCTTTAGACGGTGTTGTTTTGCGTGACTCTTTTCCCTTAATTTGTGGGATATAGACATTTTTAATATTAGCGTTTTTAGTGATAGACTTTAAAAAAGCACGGATTTTAAATCCTGCAACGTCAGAATCAGTAGCAATAATTATCCCACTGTTTTCGGCGATGGTTTTAATCATGCACGACTTTTTTTTATCTTTAAAAATGCGAAATCCATCCGTGCAAATGATTGTACTTCCAATAAAGCCGGATAGTTTTATTTTGTCATATTTTCCTTCGACGACTATTGCTTCTTTGAAAAAAAGCTTATCCAACATCAATACCCACCTTAATAAGAAGTAAGAAAAAAAGCTATATAGCACGCTGCTTGACTGCCATCATATACATTTTGCCAAGCATTTGTTCTAACACAATTTTTTGATCCATTTTTGAAGATTTAAGCATTTTGTCTGCGTGTGCAATAGCTAGAATGCAAGCACGAATATGTTCGGCAGAATACTTATTAACATCACGAAAAGCGTTAGCTACAGCAAACTCACGGTTTTTTTTATAATCAAAATCAGTGGTGACATCACTTTGAGTTTTTTGACATAACTTTGCACACTTTGCTCTATATAAATCTGTAAAAGTCAAGTTTAGCAGTCCTAAAATTGCGATAGGCTCTTGTCTTTGATTAAAAAGCTCTTCCAATGTAAGAAAAGCACGTTTAAAATTATTTTGTAAAATATTTTTTGCTAAATCAAAAACCGAGCAATCGACACTAGTAATACAAACTTCATCAATATCTTTTTTTGTAACTTCGTTTTTTGCCCCGACATAGCAAATAAGCTTTAGCACTTCATTTTTCAAAACAGCAAAGGAAAAGCCAACTTTATTAATTAAATACTCGCACAGAGTTGAACTTAATGTTACCTCACGCTTAGCACACAAATCGCACAAAGTTTTTTTAAGAGTGATTTTATCTTTAAATTTAAACTCACAAACTTCACCGTTTTTACTAATAATATCAGCGATTTTTTTAAAGCGAGAGTTTTTTTTAGGATCAATATCAAGGCTTGTTAAAAAAATTATAAGCACAGTAGTTGGATTTGGATTTGAAACCAAGTAAACAAGGGACTCAAAGTCGCTTTTAGAAAGTTTTTCAAGGTCTAAGTCTTTAACTGCAACGCATTTTTTTTCTGCCATCATAGGAAGAGCATCCACCGCAGTTTCAAGCTCGTTTATTGTCGTGTTACCAGTATTAAAACTTTGAAGGTTAAAACTTTGCATAGCGCCGCTAACAACCTTTTTCATTAAATCATGTGCAGCTTTATTCACAAAATACGTGTCTGCTCCAAATAAAAGATATTGGCTTTTAATATTGTTTTGTTTAATATCTTTAAAAAGCGTAGAATCTTCGGCATATCCCATTAATATTCATCCTTTCGTATTTCGTTTGTGTTTGTCCTTACAACAACGCTGTACGTTTTATTATAACTATCAATAAATGAAGTTATATGGTGTGCCGATTTACTTAACATTATAACACAGTTTCCATTAGAAGTGGTAGCTAATTTATCGGGCTTTCCATAAAAATATGATAAATTATAATTTATGTTTTTCAAATCGTTAAAATTTTGTGTAATGTTTATTCTATTAATTCCGATATTAGTAACAATTTGCATTTTACTGTCGCAAATGTTGACGCTCATATCAAAAAGATTTTTTTGCGTTATTGTAACCGGTGTGTCTGCGTTTAAAACTTCTGTGGTTTTTGAGGTAAATTCATTAGCATTATTGTCTAAAGATTTTACAATGGTTTTGACGTGATAACCACTTGTGATATCTTTTAGCCCTTTTACGTCGTGAACGGTTTTATCGGCTAAGACTAGTGTATCAACAGCAAAAACCCCTTTTTTATCAAGATAATCCATGACACTTTTATTAATAAAGCTATTATCTTCAAGACTTATTACTGTCGCTTTACTCGAGTATAAAAAGACAACAGCCTTGCCTTTATATCCACTAAATGAAGTTATCTCCACGGAATTAAGAAAGAAGAATGAATTAAAAAGTGTACAAGCTAAAAGAGAAATCACACAGGTCAGAAAGACGAGTTTAACACGGTGTTTGCCATTTTTAGTAAGGCACATAACAGCAAAAAACAAAGCAGTAGCAACGACCCAGTACTTCAAAATTTTAAAACCGATTGGAAGCATAGCAAAAGGTATTGACCCAACTGCTTGCGATACATTATCAATAAAAAAGCACAATATCCATATTACTTTACCGATATAAACCGAAAGAAAAGGCAAAAAACAAAGGAGTAAAGAAATAATCGCTAATGGAATTATAACACTAAAAAGAGGAATTACAAGTAAATTTATCGGAATTGCTAAAAAAGATATTTGCGAGCAATAAAAAACGGAAAAAGGAAGGACGAAAATCGTTGCAATTGCAGAACAAGAAAAGATACCGACTAAATATCTTATTATCTTATATAAAAATGGGCTAGTAATTTTGTTTTTTACGTTAAGCTTTTGCAAGATATAAGTTTGCACTCTTGATGAATATAAAACTAAACCTAAAGTCGCACTAAAACTAAGTAAAAAGCCGAGGTTTAAAATGGCAAATGGGTTAAAAAAGAGAATGAAAACAAACGCAAAAGATAACCCGGTGACAGGCGAATATGTACGAGAAAAAAGTGGAGCAAGTAAAGAAAAGCTCATCATTATAGCGGCTCGCAAAGTAGACATACTAAAGCCGGAAAGAAAGGTAAAACCCCAAATAACCAAAAGGGTAAAAATATTTGTAAGAGCGGGCGCGAAAAAACAACCAAAAAGCCCCAGACAAAAAACAGCGATAATAGAAAGGTGAAGACCGGAAATTGCTAAAAGATGTGCAAGACCTACGCTGTTTAGATGGGCTTTTACATTTGCATCAAGTTCTTGCTTTTGTCCTAGTAAAACTGCATTTATCAAAGAATCGTATGGTGGACTTATTAAACTACTCACTTCACTGCAAAGGTGCCGGTTTAACTTTAAAAAGCAATAATTCGGTGGTTTACTAGGTGGGGTCGTGCATTTTAAATTAGAGGCAAAACCATATAAAAAGATGTTTTGAGACTTTTTATTTAAAGTAGAAACGTCTTCTGGTGCATTAAAAGTAACACTACCTTCTAATACGTCGTAAAAATCGGGGGAAATATCTTCAAAGGTGGTTAGTATGACATCAAATTTTTGAAATGAGGCGTTAGTGCTAAGTGAAGTTATTGTGACTTCATATTTTCCATCGCCTAATATGTCTTTAACTTGTCCGGAAAATTCAAAACTTTTCTCATCTAAAGAGATAATGGGGTTATAAGAAAAAACAGTTTTAAGAAAGAAGAAACTTGAAGAACAAATAAGACCTAGTAAAGCAGTGACAATAAGAACTTTAGCCTTATGCTTAATTAAGCATAAGGCTAAAGTAAATCCCATTAAACCGATTGCAATTAGAACAAGCATAAGTTTTACACTTATAAGAGCGCACAAACCTGTTCCAATAAAATAAGCTGCTGCAAATATTATTATAGGAGGAATCATAATGCTATACTATTCTTTCACTAAGTTTTTCTCCACCGATAACATGAAAATGAAGGTGCTTTACAGATTGGGCGCCGTTTTCACCGATATTTGTAATAACTCTATATCCTTTTTCTAGTCCTAACTCACGAGCTATATGAGGTATAGCAAGAAAAACACGAGAAACATAATTAATGTTATTAGTATCTAATGAGTCCACCGAATCTATATGACATTTTGGAATAACTAAAAAATGAATAGGCGCTTGAGGTGAGATGTCATAAAAAGCAAGAACGAAGTCGTCTTCGTAAATCTTTTTGCTTGGAATTTCGCCATTTATTATTTTACAAAACAAGCAATCCATAATAGACTCTCCTTATAATGATTATTTTGAAGTAATAGTTTCTATGAATTTTGGAAGCATGTCTAGGGCTTCATCAATTTTATACTTATCTTTAATACCAGCCATAGCAGTATCTACTCGTCCGCCGCCTTTTCCACCTGCAATTTGTGCTGCCATTGCAACTATTTTGCCAGCATCTGCTCCTTTTTCTACAGCCTCTTTACCACAAACACACAAGAAATTCGACTTGCCTTCATTCGAGCCTGCAATTAAACCAACACAACGTGGTGCTTTATTTTTAATTCTATCACCAATAACTCTTAAGGAATCAGGTGACATATTGCTAAACATTGCAGTAATGTAATAAATACCATTAACGTCTTTAAGGTTTTCGAATAGGTTTTGGATTTGAGTATCAGCAATTTTTTGGTTTAAAAGAGCAATTTCTTGACTCTTAGCTTTTAGTTCGCTCATTAATCCTGTACAACGAGCAACAAGTTCAGTAGGGTTAGTTATTTTAAGTTCACTTGCAGATTTTGTGAGTGTAAGTGAAGTTTCGTTGAGCAGTTCTAAAACACCGTAGCCAGTAACAGCCTCTATTCTTCTTACACCGGCAGCCACAGAACATTCGCTAACAATTTTAAATAAGCCAACATTACCGGTATTTTTAACGTGAGTTCCGCCGCAAAGTTCCATAGAATAACCTTTGACGTCACAAACACGGACAATATTACCGTATTTTTCACCAAATAAAGCCATTGCGCCATTTGCTTTAGCTGTCTTGATATCAGTTTCATAGCGGTCGACATCAATTCCTGAAAGTATAATGCGATTTACATAAGTTTCAATTTCTTTAATTTGTTCAGCGGATAGAGCTTCAAAATGAGAAAAGTCAAATCTTAGTCTCATTGCATTAACAAGTTGACCTGCTTGATGAACGTGATCACCTAAAACTTTTCTTAAAGCAGCTTGTAAAAGATGCGCTGCTGTATGGTTTCTTGTAATTGCACGACGAATACTCTTATCAATTTGAAGTTGAACGGTATCACCAACATTAATGTGACCACTACTAACGCTACCATGGTGCATATAAAAACCATTAGAAGTTTTTTGCACATCAAATATGGATATTTCGCAAGCGTCAGAAGTTATTTGACCTTTATCAGAAACTTGTCCGCCACTTTCAGCGTAAAAGCAAGAGACGTCTGTAATGATAGTTACTGTTTGCGGATTAATAGCAGTTTCCACCCTTTGACTGTCGCAGATAATTGCCAATACTTTTGCACAACAAGAAGATTCATCATAGCCAACAAATTTAGTTGGAATGTTTCCAAGGTTTAAATTTTCATCGCTCCAAGCAACTGCATCACCAGATAAACGAGCATCTCTAGCACGTTTTCTTTGCTCGTCCATAAGCTTTTTAAATTCCTCTTCATCAACTTGCATATTTCTTTCTAAAATAATTTCACGAGTTAAATCAATAGGAAAACCAAAAGTGTCATAAAGTTTAAAAGCATCTTGACCCGATAAAATTCTTTGACTTTCAATTCCCTCGACGTCAATATCGTCAATGAGGTGATTTAGCATATCAAAGCCTTTATCAATGGTTTTGTGGAAGTTTTCCTCTTCGTTTTTTATCAACTTTTTAATGTAACTTGCTTTTTCCTCAAGTTCAGGATAAGCAGATTTATTTTCGTTAACAACAGTGTTGACAACTTTATATAAAAACGGCTCTTTTACACCTAACAAGTGTCCATGTCGAGCAGCTCTGCGTAAAAGGCGTCTTAAAACATAGCCTCTTCCCTCATTTGAGGGCATAACTCCGTCTGCAATCATAAATGTAGTACTTCTGATATGGTCAGTAATAACACGCAAAGAAACATCGGACTCAGGATTAGATTTGTAAGATATGCCGGCAATTTTACAGATGTGTTTCATGATATTTTGAACAGTGTCAATTTCAAAAAGGTTATCGACATTTTGCATAATGCAAGCAAGTCGCTCAAGACCCATGCCGGTGTCTATATTCGGCTTTTTAAGCTGAACATAGTTACCATTTCCATCATTGTCAAATTGGCTAAAAACTAAGTTCCAAAATTCGACAAAGCGGTCGCACTCACAACCGACTTTGCAGTCAGGGCTTTTACAGCCATGCTCTATACCACGGTCGAAGTAAAGTTCTGAGCAAGGACCGCAAGGACCAGCGCCTATTTCCCAGAAGTTATCTTCCTTACCAAGTTTAACGATTCTTGAAGGGTCTACACCGACTTCGTTGACCCAAATATTTTTTGTTTCTTCATCGTCTTCGTAAATTGAAATCCAAATCTTATCGACTGGAAGTTTCATTACTTCAGTGCAAAATTCCCATGCCCAACGAGTAGCTTCGTGTTTGAAGTAGTCGCCAAAAGAGAAGTTTCCTAGCATCTCAAAATAAGTGCCATGTCTTGCAGTTTTGCCAACACGCTCAATGTCAGGCGTTCTAATACATTTTTGGCAGGTAGTAACTCTTTTGTTTGGTGGAGTTTCTTGACCTAAAAAGAACTTTTTTAGCGGTGCCATGCCTGAATTAATTAACAGCAAACTGTTATCGCCTTGAGGCACAAGTGGATAACTAGGTAGTTTTGTGTGAGCTTTGCTCTCATAAAAGCATAAAAACTTTTCTCTAATTTCGTTTAATCCTGTCCATTCCATAAATAAATCCCCTTTTAATTTTATAAATAAAAAAAGCCCTCGCCCGTAAAAAATGGGACGAAGACAAAAGCTTCCGTGGTACCACCCAAATTATTACGGCGAACGCCATAATCACTTTGATGCCATTAACGCCGGCAAACGTTTAGTAGTTAGCTAAAAGCTCGAAGATAGCAACTTGATAGAACAAATTAAAGCCTCACAGCAAAGTGGCTTTTTCTCTGAAAAGTGTTTTTTATCAAGGGGTCTTGTCATAGCTTATGAATATAGTATGATGTTATTATAGATGTAAAGAGAAGTTTTGTCAAGAAATTTTTACATTTTTACAAAATGCTTTACAAAAATAAAAAAATATGATATACTAACAAAGTGCTTTGGCCATGGCTTATGGGATTTGTGCCTTTTTAAGGAACTCACCTGCCCTTTGCTATGACACTTAGCGATTATTACAAAAGGGGTGAATTTATTATGATGAGACAAGAAGAAAAAACCGAAGTTATACAAAGTAATCGTATTCATGAAACCGATACAGGTTCTCCTGAAGTTCAGATTGCAATCCTAACAAAAAGGATTAATGACTTAACGGGGCATTTAAAGGTACACGCTAAAGACCATCACTCGCGTCGTGGACTTTTAAAAATGGTTGGACACCGTCGCAACTTGTTAAACTATTTAAAGAACAAGGATATCGAAAGATATCGTACTTTAATTGTTAAATTGGGCATTCGTAAGTAATTTATTTATTTTAAGCCAGATAGTTTTTGCTGTCTGGCTTATGATATTAAATTAAAGAGTAATAGCGTGCAACGCTAGCAAATAAAGTAGGGAATTTAGCATTAAATCGTATAGTTTGAAAAAAGTCAGACTACAGGATTTTTTGCTAAACCTGCGTATGTTGCTTTAATTGCACACAAACGAAAGGAATTATAATTATGTTTGAAAAAGCAAGAACATTTGAAACCACATTTGCAGGAAGACCACTTATAATTGAAACCGGTAAAACTTGTGAACTAGCAAACGGAAGCTGTTGGGTTCGTTACGGAGAAACCGTAGTAATGGTTAATGTAACAGCATCAACTAAGCCACGTGACGGAATTGACTTTTTCCCACTCTCAGTTGATTACGAAGAAAAACTATATGCTGTTGGAAAAATCCCAGGCTCATTTATGAAGCGTGAGGGAAGACCTACAGAGAGTGCAATTTTAACATCTAGATTAGTAGATAGACCTATGAGACCATTGTTTCCTGAGGGCATGAGAAATGACGTATCAATAGTCATGACAGTATTAGCAACAGACGTTGATAATTCCCCGGAAATAGCAGGAATGATAGGTGCATCAATTGCAGTAAGTATTTCAGATATACCATTTAATGGACCTATTGGCGGTGCAAACGTTGGATTAGTTGACGGAAAAATCATTATTAACCCAAATGTTGAACAACGTGCAAAGTCTGATTTAAACTTAACGGTTGCAGCATCAAAAGATAAAATAGTAATGATTGAGGCAGGCGCAAACGAAGTTGATAATGAAACAATGCTTGAAGCAATAAAACAAGCTCACGAAGAAATAAAGAAAATTGTTGCATTTATCAGTGATATACAAGCACAAATAGGAAAACCTAAATTTGAATTTGAAAAACAAGGTGTAGACCCTGAATTTTTTGAAGAAGTAAAGAAGATAGCAACTGAAAAGGTAAAACTCGCTTTGGATACAGACGATAAAAACGTTCGTGAAGAGAGAATGAAACCAATACTAGAAGAAATAAGCAAAGAATTAGGAGACAAATATCCAGAACAAATTGCGAATATGGGCGAAGTAGTATACAAGCTACAAAAAGGCATAGTAAGAAACTGGCTATTTGAAGGAAAACGAGTAGACGGTCGTCAGATGGACGAAATACGTCCGCTAGCTGCACAAGTAGGTGTATTACCAAGAGTTCACGGATCAGGATTATTCACAAGAGGTCAAACACAAGTTTTGACAATTGCAACACTCGGACCTATTCGTGATGCACAGATGATTGATGGTATTGATGAAAACATCGAAAAAAGATATATGCATCATTATAATTTCCCTTCATATTCTGTTGGCGAAACTCGCCCTAGCAGAGGTCCTGGAAGAAGAGAAATAGGCCATGGTGCTTTAGCAGAACGTGCTTTAGTTCCTGTACTACCTGATGTAAACGAATTTCCTTATGCTATGCGTTTGGTTTCAGAAGTATTGTCCTCAAACGGATCTACTTCACAAGGCTCAATTTGTGCTTCAACTCTTGCATTAATGGACGCTGGTGTTCCGATAAAAGCTCCTGTTGCTGGTATTTCATGTGGATTAATCACAATGGAAGACGGAAGCCAAAAAACTATGGTAGACATTCAAGGGCTAGAAGACTTTTATGGCGATATGGACTTTAAAGTTGGTGGTACACATAAAGGAATTACAGCTATTCAAGTTGATATAAAAACAGACGGTCTTTCAATGGAAGTTATAGCTGAGGCTTTTGAAAAAACAAGAAAAGCAAGATTATATATACTTGATGAAATAATGCTTAAAGCTCTTCCAACATCAAGACAAGAAGTTTCTGAATATGCGCCAAAGGTTATGAAGACACAAATTAAAACAGATAAAATTCGTGAAGTAATAGGTCAAGGCGGCAAGGTAATACAAAAAATTTGTGCTGATTGTGATGTTAAGATAGACATTGATGATGATGGCTCAGTTGTAATCATGGGTGTAAGCTTAGAAAACACAAAACGTGCAATGGGAATTGTTGAATCAATCGCACTAGACCCTGAAGTTGGAGCAATATATAAAGGAATCGTAACAAAGATATTGCCATTCGGCGCTTTTGTAGAATTTGCACCAGGAAAAGAAGGACTTGTTCACATATCAAAATTAGATGACAAGAGAGTAGAAAAGGTTGAGGACATAGTAAATGTTGGTGACCAGATTATTGTTAAGATCATTGAAATTGATGGACAAGGTAGAATTAACCTTTCCAGAAAAGATGCACTAGCTCAACTAGAATCGAAAAAAACACAAGAATAAAAAAACAATCGCCGACTGCTGTTTATGAGATACTCTCTAGCAAAAAGTGGAGTACATTATAAAAAGAGTCGGGGATTTTTTTGCCAAATTGACAATTGCCTATGAAGTGTGATATACTAAAGCAAATGCTAATTAATTCAGCGTGAGTTAGTTTGGCTTTTTTGTGATAATGGCGGGATAAATCAGGCTGTGCCTGTGATATACTAAACAAAATGCTAATTAATTCAGCGTGGGTTAGTTTGGCTTTTTTGTAATAATGGCGGGACAAACCAGGCTGTGCCTGTGATATACTAAAGCAAATGCTAATTAACGGTGAAACGGAGAATTATATGAAAAGAAACATTACATTTTTAATTATG
>JAVWHI010000001.1:25443-52874 GCA_036640155.1 Oscillospiraceae bacterium
AATTAACGGTGAAACGGAGAATTATATGAAAAGAAACATTACATTTTTAATTATGGGAGTACTATTTTTATTAGTTGGCGCAGGATATATAGGAAATCAAATTTTCGGTTGGAGTTTTTCTATTTTCTTTAACGGTTGGTGGACACTCTTTTTAATAATCCCCTCTTTTATTGGTATAGTAACAAATAAATCATTGGGAATTTCTATAGGAGCGTTTGTACTAGGTATAGCACTTTTGTTGTCGGAGCTAAATATTATTCCGGCAAACATTGATATATGGGCATTTTTAGTTCCTCTAATTATTGTGAGCATTGGAATAACTTTGATTGTAAAGTTCTTTACATCACATGGAAAAAAAGAAGAATTTAAATATCAGCAAAACAAAACATATGAGCCAAATGCCACTAATCAAGAACAGAGCTATCAAAATAGCACTAACGATGATTGCAGATATTCTGATAACAACCCAATGCCAAGCTACAACGGAGTATTATCGGGTAACGAAGCCAAAAACTCTAGTAAAGACTTCCGTGGAGCAAGAATTTCAGCTATACTAGGAGGCTGTGAAATAGATTTAAGTGATGCTGTTGTTTTACATGACTGTGTAATTTACTGCACGGCAATTTTGGGAGGAATAGAATTAAAAGCACCGAAAAACATCAAAATAATATTAGATAAAACGTCTATACTAGGAGGCACCGAATGCACTGCAATGTGTATTCCAGAGCAAGGAATAGGTCCTACTGTAAAGTTTGTTACAACATCAATATTAGGCGGAGTGGAAATAAAATAAACACATTTTTGGCGGCCGTTGCGGTCGCCACTGCTGTGTAAAGAGATAAAAGAATGGAGAATAGCTATATGGCAAAAAAAGCGGTTTTGGATTATGGTAATGAAAGCATATCTTCATTAAAAGGCGCTGACAGAGTTCGTAAAAGGCCGGCGGTTATTTTCGGGTCTGATGGACTTGAAGGCTGTGAACATTCAATTTTTGAGATACTTTCAAACTCCATTGATGAAGCAAGAGAAGGTCACGGAGATAGAATAATTATAAAGCGATTTCTTGATAATTCTATTGAAATACAGGATTTTGGTCGAGGTTGCCCAGTGGATTATAACAACAACGAGCAAAAATTCAACTGGGAACTAGTTTATTGCGAGCTATATGCAGGTGGAAAATACAACACGAATGACGGTGAAAGCTATGAATATTCGTTGGGGCTTAATGGACTAGGTGCATGTGCAACTCAGTACTCTTCTGAATATATGGACATTGAAGTTTATCGTGATGGCTACAAATACAATCTTCATTTTGAAAAAGGTGAAAATGTAGGAGGATTAAAAAAAGAGCCAACTAGTAAAAAACAAACGGGATCGAAAACAGTTTGGCGTCCTGACCTTGATGTATTTACGGATATATCTATTCCGACGGAATTTTTCGAAGACGTTTTAAAGCGTCAAGCAGTTGTTAATAAGGGCTTGATATTTGAATATCACAATCAAACATCTCAAGGCGATGAAGTAAAAGAATTTACCTATAAAGATGGAATATGCGACTATGTTAAAGAGATAGTTGGCGACCAAGCAATGACAAATGTGCAGTATTGGGAGTGTGAAAGACGAGGCAGAGATAGACAAGATAAGCCTGATTACAAAGTAAAACTTTCAGTAGCACTAGTTTTTTCAAATAGAATTAAACAGCTTGAATATTATCATAACTCAAGTTGGCTTGAACATGGTGGCTCGCCGGAACGTGCGGTAAAACAAGCGTTTGTATCACAAATAGATTCGTTTTTGAAACAAAGCGGAAAGTATTTGAAAAATGAAAGTAAAATTAGTTTTACTGATATTGAAGAATGTTTGGTGTTGGTTTCCTCTTCTTTTTCAACTCAAACGTCATATGAAAACCAAACGAAAAAATCGATTAATAACAAATTTATATACGAAGCCTCTACAGAATTTTTAAAGCATCAAATAGAAGTTTATTTTTTAGAAAATCCAGATGAAGCAAGCAAAATAGCAGAACAAGTGTTAATTAATAAACGAAGTCGTGAAAACGCAGAAAAAACAAGATTAAATCTAAAGAAAAAACTTGCAGGCGGACTTGATATATCAAATAGAGTTCAAAAATTCGTGGATTGTCGCACAAAGGATTTAAACCGAAGAGAAATATATATAGTTGAGGGAGATTCAGCGTTGGGTGCGTGTAAATTAGGACGTGACTCTGAATTTCAGGCTATAATACCGGTTAGAGGAAAAATTTTAAACTGTTTAAAGGCAGATTTTAACAAGATTTTTAAAAGTGATATAATAATAGATATCGTTAAAGTTTTAGGTTGCGGCGTTGAAGTAAGTTCAAAAGCAAACAAAGAACTTTCAAATTTCGATTTAAACGGGTTACGTTGGAATAAAATCATTATTTGTACGGATGCCGATGTTGATGGATTTCAGATAAGAACGCTTATATTAACTATGATTTATAAACTTATGCCAACTCTTATTGAAAACGGATTTGTTTATATTGCAGAGTCACCATTATTTGAAGTTTCAACAAAAGAAAGAACATATTTTGCATATACAGAAAAAGAAAAACTTGACGTTTTGGAACAGTTAAAAGATACGAAATATGTTTTGCAACGCTCAAAAGGACTAGGCGAAAATGACCCGGATATGATGTGGCTTACTACTATGAATCCTCAAACACGCCGACTTATCAAAATAAGCCCGGAGGAAGCAGAAAAAACAGCACAAATGTTTGATATGTTATTAGGCGACAACTTGCAAGGGCGAAAAGATTATATATCTGAATTTGGGCAAGAGTATATAGACCTTGCAGATATCAGCTAGAAAGGGTATGTTAATTTGGCAAAGAAGAAAAGTGAGACAAGCTCAAAAAAGGTTAATTCAAACGCATTTATTTCGGGCGCTGGAATTGTTATAAATCAACCTATAACTCAAACTCTTGAAACCAACTATATGCCTTATGCGATGAGTGTTATAATTTCACGAGCGTTGCCGGAAATTGATGGATTTAAGCCATCACATAGAAAGCTATTATATACTATGTATAAAATGGGACTTTTAACAGGCTCAAAAACAAAGTCTTCTAACATTGTAGGTCAAACAATGCGTTTAAACCCTCATGGTGACCAAACAATTTACGAAACTATGGTTAGGTTAGCAAAAGGAAACGAGGCACTTTTACATCCATATGTAGATAGTAAAGGAAATTTTGGTAAAGCGTATTCAAGAGACATGGCGTATGCAGCAGCAAGATACACCGAAGCAAAACTTGCACCTATTTGTAGCGAACTATTTAATGATATAGATAAGGATACGGTCGACTTTACACCTAACTTTGATAATACAACGACAGAGCCGACATTGTTTCCTGTAAGTTTTCCGTCTATATTAGTAAATTCAAATATTGGCATTGCTGTTTCTATGGCAAGCTCAATTTGTCCTTTTAACTTAACTGAAGTTTGTGAAACGACAATAGCTTTACTTAAAAACCCACAGCACGATATTAGTCAAACAATTCAAGGACCGGACTTTCCAGGTGGTGGGTATTTAATATATGACAAGCAGTCATTAGATCAAGTAATAGAAACTGGTCGAGGCTCATTTAAAGTTAGAGCAAGATACGTTTATGATAGTGCGTCAAATTGCATTGAAATTTTGGCAATTCCAGCCACAACAACAGTTGAGGCGATAATTGATAAAATTGTAGAGTTAGTAAAACTTAATAAGATTCGTGAGATATCGGATATAAGAGACGAAACTGATATCGGAGGACTAAAGCTAACAATAGATTTAAAAAGAGGCACAGACCCCGATAAGCTCATGCAGCGATTATATAAAATGACACCATTACAAGATAACTATTCCTGTAATTTCAACATTTTAATTAGTGGATATCCAAAAGTAATGGGTATTCGAGAAATTCTAGATGAGTGGATTGCGTTTAGACAAGGCTGTGTAAAACGCCGGGTGTATTTTGACCTTAACAAGAAAAAGGAAAAACTTCATTTGTTAAGAGGCCTTGAAAAAATCATGATTAACATTGATAAGGCAATAAAAATAGTTAGAGAAACAGCGCAAGAAAAAGAAGTTATTCCGAATTTGATGATAGGTTTTGGAATAGATGAAATTCAAGCGGAGTTTGTTGCTGAAATCAAACTGCGACATTTAAATCGTGAATATATTTTAAAACGCACACAAGAAATAGAGCAATTGCTTGAAGATATTGCTCAAATGCAGCTTATTTTAGACGACCCACGTCTTATGAACAAAATAATAATTAATGAATTAAAGGAAGTTTCAAAGAAGTTTGGGGAGCCTAGAAAAACGATGTTTATCTATACGCAAGACGAGATTGGCGAGGACGACATAGAGCAAACGCCTGATTATCCTGTTAATATATTTTTAACCAAAGAGGGATATTTTAAAAAGATAACGCCTAATTCATTGCGAATGAGCGCAGAGCAAAAACTTAAAGAAAACGACGAAATATGGTATCAAATCGAACAAACTAACAAAGCGGAACTTTTGTTTTTTACTGATAAATGTCAAGTGTATAAAAGTAGAGCGAGTGAGTTTGATGATAGCAAATCAAGTTTAATGGGAGATTACATTCCGGCAAAACTAGGGTTTGATCCAGATGAAAAAATTGTGTGCATGGTAGATACTAAGGATTACGCCGGCGAGATGGTATTCTTTTTTGAAAATGGAAAAGTTGCTAAAGTGCCACTAAACGCATACGAGACAAAAACCAAGCGTAAAAAACTAGCAAACGCATATTCAGACAAATCAAAATTAGTTTTAGGAAGTTGTCAATTAGATGAAACCGAATATGTTATAACTGCTACTAACAAACGCAAACTTTTATTTGACACTTCGATGATAAATCAAAAGTCGACTAGAGATACAATAGGAGTTGCGGTAATGTCGCTTAAAAAGAATCATTTTGTGCAAAGTGTTTGCAAGTTTGACGAGAAGTCATTTGCAAACCCACATAGATTTAGAACAAAAACCATTCCTGCTGCTGGAGCGTTGTTACGCCCCGAAGATGAAGGCGAGCAGCTCACATTATGATAAAAAAAGCTAAGAGAAAATTTTCTCTTAGCTTTTTTATATTAATTTATTTTGCACTCACAAGTACTGATAAAGAATCTTATTTTATAACTCTTATATCAATAATTCCATCAACTGCTCTTAGTTTATCAATTACAGCTTCATCTACGTTGCCGATAAGGTCAAGCATAGTATAAGCGTAATCCCCTCTTGAGCGATTGAGCATGTTTTCGATATTAGCCTCAGATACACCGGCAGTAACTTGAGAAACCATAGTCTTGATGTTTTTATGGATAACGCAAATTCTTACATCGCCACCACGAGGTAAAATTGCCTCTGGCATATTAACCGAGTTTTTAATGTTACCTGTTTCTAAGAAATTAATAAGTTCAACAGCAGCCATTCTTGCACAGTTATCTTCAGATTCAGGAGTAGAAGCTCCTAAGTGAGGGAAAGCTATAATGGACTGGTTATCAAGCATATCGTCTGTTGGAAAATCTGTAACATACATTTTTACTTGCTTTTCTGTTAATGCAGCAAGAATGTCATTAGTTTCAACAAGTTCTCCACGAGCAAAGTTAAGTATTCTAACACCGTTTTTCATCATCGAGATTGAAGATGAATTAATCATTCCTTTTGTTTCTTTGTTGCAAGGAACATGTAAAGTGATGTAATCACAGTTCTCGTAAATTTCTTTTAGGGAATTAGCGTGAATAGTTGATTGAGATAATCCCCAAGCAGCATCAACGCTAATATAAGGGTCGTAACCATAAACGGTCATTCCTAAACCAGCAGCAGCATTAGCAACTAAAACGCCAATAGCACCAAGACCGATTACTCCTAGTTTTTTGCCCATAATTTCAGGACCTACAAATTGGCTTTTGCCTTTTTCAACAAGTTTAGTAACCTCTTCGCCTTGACCTTTTAATGTTTTAACCCAATCAATAGAAGCAGGAATTTTTCTAGAGGACATTAATAGTCCTAACAAAACCATTTCTTTAACTGCATTAGCATTAGCACCAGGTGTGTTAAAAACGACAATTCCCTCTTCGCTACATTTTTCCAAAGGAATATTGTTTACTCCGGCACCAGCTCTTGCAATTGCCTTTAAAGAAGGCTCAAAGTCCATATCGTGCATTGAAGCTGATCTAACCATGATAGCATCAGCGTTTTCTAGTCCCTCGCCCCATGCGTATTTGTTGCGGTCAAAGTTATCTAGACCGGCAGGAGAAATCTTATTTAAGGTATTAATATTAAACATATTTATACACCTAACCTTTCAAGTGAAAAATCACTAATTATTTTTTTCAAATTCAGTCATAAACTCAACAAGAGCTTTTATGCCTTCTACTGGCATAGCGTTGTAGATAGATGCTCTCATACCGCCAACAGAACGGTGACCTTTAAGATTAACAAAACCTTGTTTAGTTGCTTCACTAACAAACTTTTTATCTAGTTCGTCATTTCCAGTAACAAAAGGAATGTTCATAATCGAGCGGCTATCACCAAAAACAGTAGCACTAAACATTTTAGAATTATCAAGGAAGTCATAAATCATAGAAGCTTTTTTATCGTTTATTTCCTTCATTTTATCTAGTCCACCGATATCATTTTTAATCCAGTCCAAAACCAACTTTGCAATATAAATAGCATATGTTGGAGGAGTGTTGTACATTGAATCGTTGTCTGCATGGATTTTGTAATCAAACATTGTAGGAGTACTTTGTCTAGCATTACCAATTAAGTCTTCACGAATGATAACAACAGTTAATCCTGCAGGGCCCATGTTTTTTTGAGCGCCGGCAAAAAGAAGTCCAAACTTTGAAACGTCAATAGGCTCAGACAAAATGCAAGACGAAACGTCTGCAACTAAAGGCACATTACCTGTTTGTGGTAATGTAGCAAAACGAGTACCGTATATTGTGTTATTTAAGCAAATGTGAAAATAGTCAGCGTCTTTGCTAAACTTACTGCTATCAAGCTCAGGTATGTATGAGAAGGTTTTATCTGCAGAAGAAGCAACTTCAACAGCGTTACCAAATTTTTTAGCTTCACTAAATGCTTTTTTAGCCCATTGACCTGTTAACACGAAATCAGCTTTGTTATTTTTATTCATTAAATTTAGCGGAATCATTGCAAATTGAGATGAAGCGCCACCTTGTAAAAATAAAACCTTATAATTATCAGGTATATTCATAACCTCTCTCAATGATGCTTCACAGGTATTGATTATTTCTTCATAAACCTTAGAACGATGAGACATTTCCATAACGGATTGTCCACTACCATTGTAATCTAACATTTCTTTTGCAGCTGTTTTTAAAACAGATTCAGGTAAAACAGAAGGGCCTGCACTAAAATTATAAACTCTGCTCATAAAAATTCTCCTCAACAAATATATTTGCACATTTAATTACGTTAAATGTGATTAGAAAATTAAACCGGCAAGTAAGAAAAAATGCACGTGTCAGTTTAATTTCTTGTATACTTATATTATACTTTTTTTATAGTGCAATAGTCAATACATTATTGATAAAAAATTGTCAATTTTAAATTAATTTAATGTTATTTTTGTATCCAAAATAATTTTAGCATAAAGTATTTGAGTTTTGGCAAGAATAATTGTGTAATAAAAATTACAAAAGGAGAAATTTTATGAAAAAGCTTAAATATGGAAAAAGTAATGCAAAGAGTTTTTTCTCCGGGAAAGGGTTTTATACGGCTTTAGCGATAAGTCTAGTTGCAGTTGGTTGTGCAACATGGATTGGAGTAAGTTCAACAATGAATAAGCTAAAACAAGACCCAACAGAGAATTTAGAAAATACTACTGCTTCTAAGGTTCCGGAGGAGGGTAACGAATGGGAGGTTAAAACACAAGATGTTAATAAACCTCAAAGTGATGTTACACAAACAAACGCAAAAGAAGAACAAGAAGAGCAACTTTTTATTGCACCCTTAGCAGGAAAGTCACTTAATCCATTTAGCGGTGAAGAAGTTGTAAAATCAAAAACTTTAGACGAATGGCGAACACACACAGGAGTTGATATAGCAGCGAAAATAGGAACACCGGTTAAGGCTATATCATCGGGTACTGTCACTGAAGTTACTAGTGACCCTATGTGGGGAACGCAAGTAAAAGTAACTCACCCGAATGAATATGTAAGTGTATACTCGAATTTAAAGGTGGACGTTAATGTAAAAAAAGGACAAGACATTAAAATTGGCGAAGTAATAGGAGCTGTTGGAGATACAGCTAAAATAGAGCAAGCAGAAGAAGAGCATCTTCATCTTGACGTTATTAAAAACAAAAACTTCATAGACCCATTATCGCTTTTGGACAAATAATGCAGAATGATAAGCACGATGTGAACACCTAATAAGTCCCTCAAAAGTTAGACATTAGTCTGCCTTTTGAGGGACTTATTAGCTATTAGGTTTGTTTTTTCTTGTGATTTTACTTTTTAAATGGTATACTTATAAAAAGAACAAAAAGTTTACTGCCGAAAGGAAGATGAATTTATGAAAAGCACACTGTATCTTGTTATACCTTGCTATAATGAGGAGGAGGTTTTACCTGAAACGTCGAAAAGATTACACGAAAAAATGAGCAAAATGATAAACGATAATCTAATTAATGAAAACAGTAAAATAGTTTTTGTCAACGACGGCTCGAAAGATAAAACATGGCAGATAATATGTGCAAAACACGCACAGGACGATATTTTTTGCGGTGTCAATTTATCACGAAATCAAGGACATCAAAACGCATTGCTTGCCGGACTTATGACGGTGAAAGATGATGCGGATATGGTAATATCTCTTGATGCGGACTTGCAGGATGATATAGAAGTTATAGACGAATATGTAGAAAAATTTTATGCCGGCTGTGATATAGTTTATGGAGTAAGAAGTTCAAGGAAAAAGGACACTTTTTTCAAAAAGTTTACAGCACAAGCTTTTTATAAGGTTATGAAAGCAATGGGCGTTGATATCGTTTTTAATCATGCCGATTATAGACTTATGAGCAAGCGTGCATTAAATGAACTATCAAAATATAGAGAAATAAATTTGTTTTTGCGAGGCATTGTGCCTTTAATAGGCTTTAAAACTGACATTGTTTATTATGAGCGAAATGAACGATTTGCAGGGGAATCAAAGTACCCTCTTAAAAAAATGTTAAACTTTGCATTCGATGGAATAACATCGTTTAGTGTAAAACCTATAAGAATGATTTTAGCTTTGGGCGTTTTAGTGTTTACAGCAAGTATAATAATGTTAATTTATACAATAGTTCAGTTTTTCATAGGACATACTGTGACTGGATGGGCGTCAATTATGGTATCTATTTGGGCAATTGGCGGACTTTTATTATTATCAATCGGTGTAGTCGGAGAATACATAGCAAAAATATATCTTGAAACAAAGGATAGACCACGATATATAGTTGAACAATATTTAAACGAGAAAAAGTAAAATTATAACCACACTTCATATTAAAGTGTGGTTATAATTTTTATTAATATTTTTCAGTTCTATTTGTTCCAATAAAGAACAAGGCGATAGTTCCAGCACCGGAATGAGTACCGATAACAGGACCGATATCTGTTATGTATGCAGTTTTTATGCCAAAACGTGATTTTACTTGTTTTACAACATATTCAGCATCTTCACGAGAATCACCGTGACTAACGTAAAAGAACTCATTTTTATAAGAGCCAAGTTTAGACCCCATTTTGTCAACTAGTGCATCTAGAGACTGTTTTCTGCCACGCACTTTTGTGACAGGGATAAGTTTTCCGTTTTCGTCTACATGCAAAACTGGTTTAATTCCAAGCACTGAACCGATTACAGCAGCAGTTTTTGAAACACGACCACCACGATGAAGATGGTTTAAATCATTTACAGTAAAGTAATGGCATTGATTTTGTACGTGTTTTTCAAGCCAATCCGCTGCTTCGTCAAGTGCTTTACCTGCGTTTTTCAAATTAATTGCAAGATGCACTAACATCCCTTGACCTGAAGAGGCGGAAAGAGTGTCTATTGCGCGAAAATTAAACTCTGGATTTATTTCTTTTAATTCGTTTAAAACACGCACGCTATTGTTAAAACTTCCACTTAACCCGGAAGAAAAGCCTAAATATAAAATGTCGCAGTTATCATCAATAGCCTTTTGGTAGGCAGTTCTTGCCGCATCTGGCGTTACAGCAGCTGTTTTTGGCATAGATCCGTTTCTAAGCATGTCATAAAACTCTTTTGTAGGTAAAACATTGTTGAAAGACTCGCCATACTCAACATCGTTTATCATGTAAGTTATTGGTAAAAGTAAAAGATTGTTTTCGTTAATAAATTCACCAGGTAAATCTACAGTTACCTCTGCTGCAATAAGATATTTTCTGTTCATAAAAACCCTCCAATATTAAAGAATAGCCAAACGAACTCACGCTAAATTAATTTACGTTTTGTCTATTATATCACAGGCGTGCCTGTTTTTTCACGCCGATACAATAAAAAAGCCAAACGAACTCACGCTAAATTAATTTACGTTTTGTCTATTATATCATAGATGTTGCGAATAGTAAACAAAAATCTAATATGAAATTTATTAATACAAAGAGGAAGCCTTAATTAGTGAAATAACCCTTTTGAGCTAAAGAAAAGTATGTATTTTGAGCAACCACAATGTGGTCAAGTAACCTAATATCTAAGGCTTCTAATGTAGTTCTTAAATTAGCAGTAGTAATGATGTCAGCATTAGACGGAATTGCCACTCCACGTGGGTGGTTATGGGAAAGAACGACTGTGTTTGCATTATAGCGCAAAGCCATTTCAACAATTTTACGTGAGCTAATGCTAGCAGAATCAACACTGCCTTGGCATAAGAGTTCACATGCAATAAGGTTTAATGAGCTATCTAAGCATAAAAGGTAAACGAACTCATCACGTTTGCCAATAAACATATTTGTAAGATATTCGCCTAACTTTTTAGGCGTGTCAAGTACAAGTTTATCTGGAAGTTGAGCGACCATGTAAACTTTTGCAATTTGCGGTAAAGCTTTAAAGAGGATTGCTGTGTGTTCGCCGACCCCACTTATTTTAGTTAGTTCTTCGATTGGAGCGTCAAACACTTCTGCAACATTGCCAAATTGTTCTATTAAAGCATGAGCTGTTCTATTTGTATCACCACGTGCGTTGGTATAAAACATTATAAACTCTAAAACGTTATGTGGTTCAAAAGAATCAAGACCGGTTTTTTGAAAACGCTCTTTGAGGCGTTGTCTATGTCCTGCATTTGGGTTATCTTGCATATTAATTCTCCTAACTTTTTGATTAATTCAATTATACACAATTAAAATATGTGTGTAAATGGTTTTTGAAAATTATATTAAAGTATTAGTTAAAATCAATTGAAAACAAGAGTTTTCTTTGCAATTAATGCATACCTGTGATATAATACTAAAAGTAAAATAGTCTTTTAAAAACAGAGAGGGAAAGAAATGATAAGCTTTACTATTAAAGCAAACGACCAGAATCAACGTCTTGACAAATTTATATCTAAGGCAATACCACGTTTACCGCAGACACTGATGTATAAATACATTCGAATTAAGAGAATAAAGGTCAACTCAAAAAAGAGCGAGATAAGTTATAAACTGCAAACTGGCGATTGTGTAGAGTTTTATATAAATGACGAGTTTTTCGATAAAGATATAAAACAAGATTTTTTATACACATCTGCAAATATAAACATAGTGTATGAAGACGAAAACATAATGCTTGTTGATAAGCCATCGGGATTAGTGGTGCATGAAGATGATGATAATTCTGTTGACACTTTAATAAATAGATGCTTGCATTATCTATATAACAAAAAAGAATATTTACCGGAAGAAGAGTTATCTTTTGTTCCGGCACTATGTAATAGAATAGATAGAAATACAGCAGGGATTGTTATTGTTGCTAAAAATGCTGAAAGTTTACGTCAGCTTAATGATTCAATAAAAAACCGCACAGTACAAAAACTATATTTATGTGTTGTCGGAGGAAAATTCTCGCAAAAGGAAGCAACTATATCCGCTTTTTGTACGAAAGACGAGCAAGCAAAAATGGTAAGCGTAACAGACCAGGCGGTGGAAGGCTCAAAAACAATGATAACAAAATACAAAGTCATTGATGAGACAGAAAAAAACTCGCTTGTTGAGGTGGACTTACTAACAGGAAGAACACATCAAATTCGTGCGCACATGGCACATATAGGACATCCGATTTTAGGGGACGGTAAATATGGCAATACAACTTTGAATTACAGATTTAAGTTGCGTCAGCAATTATTGTACTCATATAAAATCAAATTTAACTTTGAAGACCCACAAAGTTTGCTAAGATATTTAAACGGGAAATCATTTCAAGTTGAACGTGTGTGGTTTCAAGAAAAGTTTCAGAGTGAGTTTTAACTTATAACAATAAAAAAATAAGCATTAAGATGAGAATTGCCATAAACTTTGATATGGCAGTTCTCGTTTTTTATTTTAATTTTGTGCATATTTTAAATTGGACTTTCATATTAATTGGTATCATCAAAAAAAGGATAGGCAGTATAGCTGCACATCACGAAAGGACCGAAACAAAATATGACACGATTTTTTCCAGAAGGATACCTATTAAATAGCACAGAAAATTCATATTACTTAAAATCTTCAGCGACATTAAAAGAGGCACAAAAAGAAAAAGTTATCTTAGAAGCACGAGCGATAGTTTGTGATAGCGCACACAATTTAACAGTAGACTTAGGTTGCATGAAAGGAACTATTGCACGTTCTGAATGTGCGATTGGAATTGAGGATGGCACTACACGTGACATAGCGATTATATCAAAAGTAAATAAACCTGTATGCTTTAGAGTAATCCAGATTAAAAGCGACGATAACGGTGTAGAAAGTGCGGTTTTATCAAGAAAAGCAGTACAGGAAGACTGCGAAAAAAACTACATATCCACATTAAGTCCAGGTGATATAATAGGAGCAAGAGTTACGCATCTTGAGCCATTTGGTGCATTTGTTGATATTGGCTGTGGAATAATTTCACTTATTCCAATTGATGCAATTTCAGTGTCGAGAATATCACATCCACGAGATAGATTTTACACATCACAGAATATAAAAGCGATTGTAAAGTCGGTGGCATATGACGGAAAAATATGTTTAAGTCATAAGGAGCTTTTAGGCACATGGGAAGAAAATGCAAACAAATTTGCACCAGGAGAAACGGTTGCAGGTATAGTTCGCTCAGTGGAAAGTTATGGCGTTTTTATAGAGTTAGCACCTAATCTTGCAGGCTTGGCTGAACTTAAGGGGGGCGTAAAAGTCGGGCAAAATGCGAGTGTATATATTAAAAACATGATACCGGAAAAAATGAAGATAAAGCTTATCATAGTAGAAGCGTTTGATGAAACATATGAAACAGCAAGCGACGAGTATTTTTACCAAGGGGATAAAATTACGCATTGGAGATATTCACCTTTGTGCTGTGATAAAATTATAGAATCAAGTTTTAGTGCTGGGAAATAGAGGGTTTTATTTTTCAAAAGCGAGGTAGTTTACTATATGAACATATTTGATATTTTAGAAAAAAATCCTGTGCGAAATAAAGTCGCACAGGATAAATTTGAAAAAGATGAAATAAAAAATACAGAAAAAGCAACTAACTTAATTTCTGATGAAGAAAAACTATTTACAGGATTAAGTTCACAACAAGCCGCACAAAGGCTTTTAGAAAATGGTAAAAACGAGCTTGTGCATAAAAAAACCATTAAACCGATAGCAATATTTTTCGGACAGTTTAAGGATATAATGACGCTTATTCTCTTAGTATGTACAGGCGCATCTGTTTTTATGGGTGAATACGTTGAAGCACTAACTATTGCAGTAATAGTTTTGATGAATGGAATTTTAGGGTTTATTCAAGAATATAAAACAGAAAAAACTCTTGAAGCACTTAAAAACATGGCAGCACCAATGGCACGTGTTTATCGAGACAACAAGATTGTACAAGCTCCAGCAAATGAGATTGTATGTGAAGACGTTGTAGTGCTAGAAGAAGGCGATAAAATCCCGGCAGACGGAATTGTTACGGAAGCGGTTATGCTTTCATGTGATGAATCAATGCTTACAGGAGAGTCAAAAGCCTCAAAAAAACAAATATGCACAAATTTAAAGCAACACAAAAACGAGCTTAATCAAAAAGACACAGTGTATATGGGGTGTACAGTTTCACAAGGAAGAGGAAAATTCATTGTAAAAGACATCGGAATGAGTACGCAAATGGGACATATAGCGAATATGCTAGTTGGCGTTAAAGATGAACTAACACCACTTCAAAAAAAATTAGCACAGTTAGGAAAGTATATAGCGGTGGGATGCCTATTAGTGTGTGCGATTGTTACAATAACAGGAATTATTCGAGGTGAGCCACTTTTTGACATGCTAATAACCGGGATATCATTAGCAGTAGCGGCAGTGCCGGAAGGACTGCCTGCAATTGTAACTATATCATTAGCACTATCTGTAGGGCGAATGGTAAAAAGAAATGCACTAGTAAGAAAACTTCATTCTGTTGAAACGCTAGGTTGCGCACAGGTAATTTGTTCTGATAAAACAGGAACACTAACGCAAAATAAGATGAAAGTTACAGATATATTTGTAGCCCAGGAAAGCTTTGAGGCTACAAAAACTGAAATAAACAATGAGCAAAAAAGACTTCTTTTTGCCGCTATAAGTTGTTGTAATAATGCTAAGATATATAAAAATCAAGAGTCGTTTGGTGATGCGACGGAAATAGCGTTGTTAGATATTTCTTTGGAATGCAATATGCTACAAAGTAGTCTTTTAGAATACGAACGAATAAGTGAAATTCCATTTGATAGTACAAGAAAATGTATGAGTGTAGTTTGCAAAACGCCAAGGCAGGAAAAGATTATGTTTGTTAAAGGCGCATATGATGTGATAATAAACAAGTGTAATCGCATTTATGATAAAAACGGGGTTACAAAGCTTTTTTTCTCACAGAAAGAAAAACTTGATAGGGAAAATGAAAAAATGGCACAGAACGCACTGCGAGTAATAGGAGTAGCTTACAAACAGTTATCCATTAACGACAGTGCAGAAAATGAAAAAGACTTAATATTTCTAGGGCTTGTAGGTATGATGGACCCACCCAGACAAGAAGTTAAGGAAGCGGTTAATCTTTGTTATAAAGCAGGAATAAAAACGGTTATGATAACAGGAGACCACAAAACAACAGCCAAAGCAATTGCACAAAAAGTGGGAATATATCACGAAGGCGATTTAATAATAACCGGTAAAGAAATTGATAGTATGAGCGAGCAAAAACTGTGTGAGGCGGCTAAAAAAACAACGGTATTTGCAAGAGTAAGTCCAGTGAACAAACTTTCTATTGTTAAAGCGTTTAAAAAAAATGGCAAAGTTGTTGCTATGACGGGTGACGGCGTTAATGATGCGCCAGCGATTAAGGAGGCGGATATAGGCGTTTCGATGGGAATTAGCGGAACAGACGTCACAAAAGAGGCGTCCGAAATAATACTTCTTGACGATAATTTTGCTACACTTGTAAACGCTGTTAGCGAAGGCCGAAACATTTATAACAACATAAGAAAATTCATAAGATACTTGTTGTCGTGCAATATAGGTGAAGTAATAACAATGTTTCTCGGAATGTTAATGGGAATGCCTGTTATTCTTTTTCCACTACAAATTCTTTTAGTAAATCTTGTAACGGACGGACTTCCTGCAATAGCATTAGGACTAGAGCCTTCTACAAAAGAGGCAATGCTAAAAAAGCCCAGACAAACTAACGAAAGTATTTTTTCAGGGGGACTTGCTTTTACAATAATATTTAGAGGTGTTTTAATAGGGCTTGCAACGCTTTTTACATTTGTTTGCCTTTTTATGACAAGTAAAAGCGAAGAAGTTGCAAGAACAGGAGCGTTAGTAGCGTTAATCGTTGCACAGCTAATTCATGTATTTGAATGTAAAAGCGAAGAAAAAAGCATTTTTCACATTAACTATTTTGATAATATGAAACTTGTTTTTTCGGTGCTACTTTCTTTAGCTATATTACTAACAGTTGTTTACTATCCCCCACTCCAACTACTTTTTCGAGTGGTAGGATTAACATTAAAGGAAATGCTAATACCGCTATTTTTTTCTATGGTGGCACCGGTTATAAACATATTCATTTTAAAAAGGAAAATAAAAAGTGATACCAAAAATTAAATATATTGCCTATTGACAACATGTGTTTTGGCATATACAATATAAGTATAATATATTTATAAATAAAAAGGAGAAATAAAATGTTTGATAGAGAAGCTTATAATAAAAAAGTAGAGTGGTATGTTGATGCTCGGTTTGGTATGTTTATACACTGGGGATTATATGCTATTCCGGCACGAGGCGAATGGGTAAGAAGTGGCGAGGAAACTTCAATTGAAGATTATCAAGTATATTTTGATGAATTTAATCCAACAGATTTCGAGCCAAAAAAATGGGCAAAAGCTGCAAAAGATGCAGGAATGAAGTATGCTGTTCTAACAGCAAAACATCATGATGGATTTTGTCTTTTTGATAGCAAACTAACAGATTATAAAAGCACTAACACAGCATGTAAACGTGATTTAGTAAGAGAATATATAGAGGCATTTCGTGCAGAAGGAATAAAAATAGGACTTTATTATTCACTTCTTGATTGGCATCATGAGGATTATCCTAAATACGGTGATGCACAACATCCAATGCGTAATAATATAGCATATAAAGACGAAAAAATTGACTTTGATAATTATTTAAAATACATGCACGGTCAAATTGAAGAGCTTTGCACAAATTACGGAAAAATTGACCTGTTTTGGTTTGACTTTTCTTATGATAATTTATCGGGTGAGGCATGGAAAGCAACTGAACTAGTACGCATGATAAGAAAATATCAACCGGACGTTTTAATAGACAATCGTCTTGAAGTTAGCGGATATGGCTTTGGCTCAATTGCAACTGCAAATCCTACTGAATTTTCCGGTGACTTTGTAAGTCCTGAACAAATCATACCACCAAACGGAATATTTGATGAAGCAGGTAATCGTGTAGTTTGGGAATCATGTATAACTATGAATAACCATTGGGGATACTGTAGTACTGATAAATATTTTAAATCTGCTGATATGCTTGTTAAAAAGCTTGTTGAATGTGTAAGCAAGAGCGGCAATCTAATTTTAAATGTTGGACCAGATGCAAAGGGAAATATTCCTAGTGAATCACTTGAAATATTAAGTGGAATAGGAAAATGGATGCACAAAAACTCTGATAGTGTTTACGGTTGTTCAAACAGTGGAATAGAAAAACCTGATTTTGGAAGAATCACTAGAAACGACAACAAACTTTACTATCATATAACAGAACCTTTGGTTGGATTTATTCCTCTTAATGGTATTACAAAAGAGCAAGTACAAAAAATACGTCTTTTACAAGACGGAACTGAACTTAAAATTGCCGATACCTGGATTACAAAAAATTATCCTGACTATGTTTTTGTTTCACTTGGTGCAAATCCTATCTTGCCAAACGAAACTGATACAGTAATTGAAGTTACATTAAAATAAAAAAATAAAAGCAAAAACGCCACAGTGTTTTTTTAATAAAAATACTGTGGCGTTTACTTTTTTGTTAGCAGATAAAAGGTTTTACATTTTAGTTTTGCATGCCTCATAAATAGTATTTATTTGTTCAGGTGAAAAGCAAGCGCCATACCATATTTCATGAGCTTTTACAGCTTGAAGAACAAGCATTAATAGTCCTGTTGAAGCACTAATTCCAAAAGAGTGGGCTTTTTTTACTAAGAGAGTTTCTAGTGGGTTATAAACTAAGTCAAAGATAGTGCCACATCTTTTTATCTGCTCATCAGAAAGTGGTGAGGCATTTATATTTGGAAACATTCCAACCGGGGTGGTATTAATGCACAAATCGCCAGAAATAGCAGAAGACTTTATGTCAACGAAAGTTATTTCACAAGCAGGGTAAAGTGCATTTAAATTATTCTTTATTTCATTAAGGTCTGGGTCAGCTGGATTTAACACAGCAACTGATATTTTCTTTTGTACAGAAGCTAAATACGTTAATACCATTCTTCCAGTTCCACCGCAACCTAGAATTAGGCAGTCACATTCTTTTTTGGGGTCAATCCCTTGCGCTCTTAACGTTTCACAAAATCCAAAAACGTCTGTGTTATAGCCTAGACGGATATCGGCGTTTTTTATAACGTTTACAGAGCCTGAAATTTTTGAAAAGTCATCAAGAGAGTCGGTAAATTTTAACGCTGCATTTTTATAAGGAATAGTTACATTGTAGCCATCTAACGAATTTAATAATGTCTCAAGCTCATCAAAGTTTTCCGGTGGAGTTTGCAAAACTTCATAAGAGGCATCAACCTTACTTAAATTAAAAAGAGATTCATGAATAAATTGTGATATTGAATGAGTTAATGGGTATCCTATAATTGCATATTTTTTCATATTTTTAGTTCTCCTTCGCAACAAAATCTGCTAGTTTTTCGTAAGTTTTTGCATTTTCTAAATTAAAAGATGTGACGTCACAGAGTGTCTTTTTAACTAATCCGGTTAAAACCTTACCGGGACCCATTTCCAAAAACACGTCACAGCCGGCGGTTTTCATATTATTAAGCTCGTCTACAAACATTACAGGGCTTACTAGATGTTTTGCTAAATAACTTGGCATATCTAAAAAGTCAGTCAAAACCCCAGCATTCATATTAGAATAGAAGTCACATTGTGCCACAGAAAAAGTCATGTTTTTTATTGCACAGTAGAACTCGTCCGCTGCCGGCTGCATAAGTTTCGAGTGAAAAGCCGCACTTACAGCTAGTGGGACTGCCCTTTTACCGATAGCACTAACTGCCGCAATTACTTCGTCAACGCCCGGTTTTTCCCCGGCAACAACAGTTTGCGATAAAGAGTTAAAGTTGACTGGAGCGACATAATAATTAGAATTATTACATATTTTTGTTAATTCATCTGTTGATAAACCCATAACAGCGCACATAGCACCATTTTGGTTATCGGCACAGTTTTGCATGGCAGCAGCACGTGCTTTAATAATTTTATAACCGTCCTCTAATGATATTACTTTACTTGCTATCATTGCTGCATATTCACCTAGTGAATGCCCCGCCACGCACAAAGGCGTTATACCGAGCTTTGAAGCTAACTTAAAGCCAAGAAGAGAAATTGTCATTATTGCAGGCTGTGAAATAGAAGTTTTTGCAAGCTCTGAAGCCGAAAAATTAAAACAAGCGTTTTTCAAATCAAAGCCTAAGATGTCACTAGCGCAAGTGAAAACTTCCTCAAGTGAAGGGTCAATATTTAAAAGTTCTTGTCCCATTCCCGGGTACTGAGACCCCTGACCTGAAAATAAAAAAGCGTATTTGTTCATTAGTGATAGCCTCCGTTTAATTATTGAACTTGTTAAGAATAATATGTGGATATAATATAAAAACTAGTCACAAAAGGCGTGAATATTATATTTACTAATAATCTAATAGAATGTTTATTGACAAATGGCTTGAAAACAACTAGAATTAAGAAGTACAAAATGAGTACGTACATATTATTAGAAAGAACACAAATAAATATATCATAAAATTGCACGCCTTGCAATAGGCATAAAAAAGTATAAAGTAAGAAACGGAGAAACTAATGGGATTATCGATTTTAGGAACTGGAAAATATCTACCTGCAATGGTGATAACCAATGAGGATATGGCAAAAATCGTTGATACAAATGATGAATGGATAACCTCACGAACGGGAATAAAGACAAGAAGAATCACGGATGGCGTCTTAACTTATGAAATGGGTGCAAATGCAGCTAAAGAGGCGTTGCAAAACGCCAACCTGCAAGTAAGCGACATTGATATGATTATAACGACAACTGTAACAGGCGACTTTATTTCCCCAACAACGTCGGCAATGATAGCAAATGCACTAGGCTCAGAATCAGCTATTTGTATTGATATTAACTGTGCATGTGCTGGTTTTGTTTATGCACTTGACATGGCAAAGCACTATTTGCAAGATGGCGAATATAACAACATACTAATCGTTTCAGCGGAGCAACTTTCAAAAATAACCGATTATTCTGATCGTTCAACGTGCGTGCTATTTGCGGATGGAGCAGGTGCTTGTATAGTTTCAAAAAATGAAAACATGTTTTATTCTGTTTTAGGCTCACAGCCAAAAGGAGTAGACAAGCTTTTTGCTAAAGGAATACTGCCTAATAACCCTTTCATGAAAGAGCAAATAGATAGAAGTGAGGAAAAAATGTTTTCGCACAAAGATTTTGCACTATATATGGAAGGACAAGATGTTTATAAGTTTGCTACAAGCGTTATGCCACTTGCACTTAAACAGGCATGTGAAAAAGCGAATATTGCACTTGATGATATTGATCTTATTATACCCCATCAAGCTAACATTAGAATAGTAGAAACAGCAGCAAAGCATCTAAAGTTGCCAATGAGCAAATTCCTTATAAACATTGATAAATATGGTAACACTTCAAGTGCGAGTGTAGCAATATCTCTAGCTGAAGCGGCACAAACCGGCAGAATCAAAAAGGGAGATAAAATTGCATTTGTTGCATTTGGAGCAGGGCTTACTTATGCAGCAGTTGTTATGGAATATTAAAAATCTAAAATGATTAAGGTGGTGAAAAGAAGCACGACCGAAAAGTTACGGAAGAGCTTCTAAAAATTATGACAACAGAAATAACAAAACTTTTGGGAATCAAATATCCGATTATACAAGGTGGCATGGCGTGGGTTGCAGAATCGACACTAGCAAGTGCTGTATCAAACGCCGGTGGTGTAGGGTTAATAGCAGGTGGATCTGCACCGGCAGATGTAATTCGCCAACAAATAAGGCGTGCAAAGGAGCTAACAGCAAAACCGTTTGGCGTTAATATCATGTTAATGAGTCCATTTGCTGATGACTTAGCACAACTTTGTATTGATGAAAAAATTGCTGTAGTAACAACAGGAGCAGGAAACCCCGGAAAATACATTGAGGCATGGAAGAATGCAAATATCAAAGTTATCCCGGTTGTTCCATCAGTTGCGCTTGCAATTAGAATGGAAAGAGCAGGTGCTGATGCGCTGATTTGTGAAGGACAAGAAGCAGGCGGACACATTGGTGAACAAACAACGATGTGTTTGGTGCCTCAAGTTGTAGATGCAGTTAATGTGCCGGTTATTGCTGCCGGCGGAATTGCTGATGGACGAGGTTTTGCAGCTGCAATAATGTTAGGAGCGCAAGGCGTACAAATAGGAACTAGATTTCTTTGTGCGAATGAATGTCAAATTTGTGAAGCATATAAGGATAAAGTTATTAAAGCAAAAGATACCGATACAGTCGTTACAGGAAGATTTACAGGACATCCAGTTCGGGTGTTAAAAAATAAATTTTCACGTAACCTATTAAAACTTGAAAAAGAATCGCCTAGCATAGAAGAATTTGAAAAACAAGGAACAGGCTCACTTCGCATTGCAGTTCAAGACGGTGATGATATTACTTCTAGTTTTATGGCGGGTCAAATAGCAGGAATGGTTAATAAAAAAGAAAGTTGTGACGAAATAATTAAAGAGATTATATTCACAGCAAAAGGACTATTAACGGACGTAAAAATATTAAGGGGTGTTTCTTTTGAATAAAACAGCGATAATAACTGGTGCCTCGCAAGGAATAGGAGCAGCAATTGCAAAAAAACTAGCACAAGATGGGTTTAACGTTGCTATTAATTGTCGTGGAGAAAGCGAAGTAGAAAATGGCGGCAACGCAGTAAAGGCAGAATGTGAAGCTTTTGGAATTGAAGCACAATGCTTTATTTGTGACGTTTCTAAATTTGACGAGTGTGAAGAAATGATAAGAGCAGTAAAAAAGAGGTTTGGAACAATTGACGTTTTAGTTAATAATGCAGGAATAACTAAAGATGGATTGCTTGCAAGAATGAGCGAAGAACAGTTTGATGTTGTAACAAACGTTAATTATAAAAGCGTATTTAATATGACACGTCACGTGTCCGGAGTTATGATAAGGCAAAAGTCCGGCAAAATAATCAACGTATCTTCAGTTGCCGGACTTTATGGTAACCCGGGGCAGTTTAATTATTCTGCATCAAAAGCCGGCATTATCGGAATGACTATGACAGCGGCAAAAGAACTAGGACCTAGGAACATAACAGTTAATGCAATTGCACCAGGATTTATTAAAACGCCTATGACAGATGTTTTGTCAGATGAATTAAAAGATCAAATGTTAAAAGCGGTTGCACTAAGAAGATTTGGGGAAGTTAGTGAAGTTGCCTCAACGATTTCGTTTTTGGCAAGTGATGCGGCAAGCTATATTACAGGACAGGTGCTAGTTATTGATGGTGGCTTGTCAATGTAGTTAAGTTGGCTTTTAATGTTTTATGCCTTAGGAAAGCGGAATGGAGTGTAAACACTTATGAAAAGAGTAGTTATTACGGGAATGGGAGTAATAAGCCCAGTTGGATCCACGACCGAGAAGTTTTGGGACAACATAAAAAGCGCAAAGCATGGAATTGATTTTATTTCAGGAATTGACACATCAGATATTGACGTGAAAATTGCAGCACAGGTAAAAGATTTTCAAGCAACAGACTTTTTTGAAAAAAGAGAGATAAGAAGAACGGATAAATACAATCAATTTGCAACTGCCGCTGCAACAAATGCTATGAGCGATTGCGGTACTGATTTTAAGGACTTAGATCCATATAGAGTAGGCGTTATTGTTGGAAGTGGAATCGGAGGACTTCAAACAATAGAAGAAGAATACGGGAAGTTTTTGCAAAAAGGGAGTGACAGAGTTTCAGTTTTCTTTATTCCTATGATGATTGCAAACATGGCAGCAGGTACAATCGCAATTAAGTACGGTTTTAAAGGAGTGAATTACGCACCGGTTACTGCATGTGCGACCTCTTCTCACGCAATAGGTGAGGCGTACCGTGCGATTAAACATGGGTACATTGATGCTTGCGTTACAGGCGGTGCAGAATCGGCGATTACAAAGTTTGCAATCGCAGGTTTTAATAACATGAAAGCACTTTCGCATAGTCAAGACCCAGATAGAGCCTCAATTCCATTTGACGGTGAACGTGATGGATTTGTCATGGGTGAAGGCGGAGCAATTTTAATTTTAGAAGAACTAGAACATGCAAAAGCACGTGGTGCTACAATATATGCAGAAATTGTAGGGTACGGAGCAACAGCTGATGCTTATCATATAACTAGTCCAGATCCTGAAGGATTAGGTGCTGCAAAAGCAATGGAACTTGCTTATAAAGAAGCAGGGATAAAGCCATTACAAATAGGATATATTAATGCACATGGTACATCTACGCCAATAAATGATAAATATGAAACAAAGGCAATAAAAATCGCATTAGGTGAGCAGGCGGCGAAAGAAGTTTTAATAAGTTCAACAAAAGCAATGACAGGACATATGCTCGGTGGTGCCGGAGCTGTAGAAGCGATTATTTGTGCAAAATCCTTGCAAGAGGGCGTTATTCCAGCAACAATAGGTTATAAAGTTAAAGATGACGAGTGCGATTTAAACTATGTGGTTGAGGGTACGACTAAAAAAGACATAGAGTATGCACTATCAAATTCTCTGGGCTTTGGCGGACATAATGCATCACTTTGCTTTAAAAAATATATAGATTAGGTGTGAAAGGCGGAACAATTAATGAGCGAAAAAAGATTTTCGACGGAAGAAATAAAAGAGCTAATGGAAAAAATGCAAAAGGTAGGTTTGGGATTATTAGAAATTAATGATGATGATTATTCATTTAAGTTAGAAGCAAAAAAGGGATCGGAAAATCAAGCCACTGCACCTATAACTACGCAAACTTCAGCGATAATTTCTCAAACAACAGAAATTACACAAGATAGTACTACACAAATAAAGCAAGAGGAAAATGCGACTGGAAACGTGGTGGTGTCCCCTATTGTAGGAACATTTTACGTTTCAGCTGCACCTGATAAGCCACCATTTGTTAAGATTGGCGACAAAGTAAAAAAAGGCGACATCTTATTTGTAATTGAGTCTATGAAACTAATGAATGAAATTCAAAGCGAATTTGACGGTGAGATTTTAAAAATAATGGTGTCTGATTCACAGGGCGTTGAATATGGTCAACCAATTATGATAATAGAATAAAGTTTAGAAATTAAAGTGAGGTGCTTATATGGCGCTGTTAAATTTAGAACAAATAAAACAGATTATCCCTCATCGAGACCCGTTTTTGTTAATAGATGAGGTTATAGAGATGGAGCCGGGTGTTCGCATTGTTGCGAGGAAACACCTAAAAGAGGACGAATACTGGTTTAAGGGACATTTCCCGGGAAATCCTGTACAGCCGGGAGTGTTGACTTTAGAAATGATTGCACAAGCCGGTGCGGTGTGTATGCTTAGTCTTCCGCAGAACAAAGGGAAATTAGGCTTTTTTGGTGGCATTGATAAAGCTAAGTTTCGTGAGATGGTTCGCCCGGGCGATACTTTAGAATTTACAGTTGAAATAATAAAAACACGTGGAGCTGTTTGCATAGGTAAGGGAGTAGCAAATGTTGTTGGTGGTAAAAAAGCGGCATCTTGTGAGTTCACTTGCATATTAGGCGAATAGCGACTTTAAGTTAAAGATACATGATAGTAATCGTGTTTTGAGAGATGTTCGGTAAAAGAAATGGAGCTATTATATGTTTAACAAAATACTTATTGCCAACCGTGGAGAAATTGCGGTAAGAATAATAAGAGCGTGTCGTGAGCTAGGAGTAAGAACGGTTGCAGTTTTTTCAGAAGCTGACCGTGGAGCACTTCATGCGCAAATTGCTGATGAAGCGATTTGTATAGGTCCTGCACCAAGCAAAGACAGCTATCTTAATGTAAAAGCGATTTTAGCGGCGTGTGAACTTACTGGTGCAAAAGCGGTACATCCGGGGTTTGGTTTTCTTTCTGAAAATGCAGCGTTTGCAAAAACATGCGAAAGATGCGGAGTAAAATTTATAGGACCTATGCCTGTTTCGATTGAGCTAATGGGCGACAAAGCAAACGCAAAAGACACCATGAAAAAAGCTGGAGTTCCTGTTGTTCCTGGCTCTGATGGGATTGTTAAAACTGTGAGTGAAGCAGATGAAATTGCTACTAAAATAGGATACCCTGTAATGGTAAAGGCGTCCGCAGGAGGCGGAGGAAGAGGAATCCGTCTTGTAAACGATAGATCCGAACTAGAGGCGGCTATGGCATCGGCAAAACAAGAGGCGTTATCTTTTTTTGGCAATGCAGATATTTATATAGAAAAATTTATTGTTAATCCAAGACATGTAGAAATACAAATTTTAGCTGATAGTTTCGGTAATGTTGTGCATTTAGGTGAGCGAGATTGTTCAATGCAGCGAAGAAATCAAAAGGTTTTAGAAGAATCACCATGCCCTATTATGAATCAGGAATTAAGAGAAAAAATGGGTGAGGCTGCAAAAAAAGCGGCTACAGCATGTAACTATGAAAATGCAGGAACAGTGGAGTTTTTGTTAGACGAAAAAGGCGAATTTTATTTTATGGAAATGAATACAAGGATTCAAGTAGAGCATCCAATAACTGAAATGGTTACAGGAATTGATTTAGTAAAACAACAAATTCTTATTGCAGATAAGCAAAAGCTTACAATAACTCAAAAGGATATAGAAATAAAAGGTCATGCTATTGAATGTAGAATTAACGCTGAAAATCCATACTATAATTTTAGACCATCACCGGGAAAAATAACAGCACTTCATATGCCCGGAGGACCTGGAGTTAGGATTGACAGTGCGGTTTATCAAGGGTATGAGATACCAAAATATTATGACAGTATGATAGCAAAACTAATTGTGTATGCACCCTCACGAGATGAAGCTATACGTAAAATGAAATGGGCGTTAGCGGAATTTTTAGTAGAAGGTATTGATACTAATATAGATTTCCAGTTGAGTTTATTAAGAAATGAGCATTTTGAAGAAGCACAGTATGACATTGGATTTTTAAACAGGACTGATATTATGAACAAATCCTGAGAGGAGGATTAACCTTGTTAGAAGATTTATTTAAGGTTGTAAAGTCAAGACTAGCAGATGATAATATGTTTGATAAAAAAGCTAAAGTAGACATACCGCAGGACTTGTTATTTAAATGTCCACGGTGTCAAAGTGTTATGTTTATGGAAGACTTCGTGGGTGGCGCAAAGGTTTGCTCGGAATGCTCTTATCATGCACGTTTGACAGTGCAGGAGCGACTTGATTTAACTATAGACAAAGGCTCTTTTGAAGAATATGATAAAAATATGACTAGTAAAAATCCCATTGATTTTCCTGACTATGAAAAAAAGATTGCAGGACTTCAAGAGTCGACAGGGTTAAAAGATGCGATTGTCACCGGAAAATGCCGCATAAGAAACAAGAAATGCGTAATTGCAGTTATGGATTCACGGTTTATGATGGCATCAATGGGATCTGTAGTTGGAGAAAAGTTAGCACGTGCTTTTGAAAAAGCGGCAGAGCAGGAACTACCTATTGTAGTTTTTACAGCTTCAGGTGGAGCTAGAATGCAAGAAGGAATAGTCTCGTTAATGCAAATGGCAAAAACTTCGGCAGCAGTAGCAAGACATAGCGATAAGGGACTTCTTTATATAACTGTTTTAACCGACCCCACAACCGGAGGAGTAACGGCGTCGTTTGCGTCTTTAGGAGACATAATAATTGCAGAGCCTAAGTCACTAATAGGTTTTGCAGGACGTAGAGTTATCGAAGGCACGATTAAACAGCGTTTGCCTGACGATTTTCAGTCTGCTGAATTTTTATTAGAACATGGTTTTGTAGATATGATTGTTAATAGACGTAATTTAAGAAGAACACTTTCTAGGTTAATCAGATTACACACTAAGGAGGAAGCAAGATGAATAAGCTTACTGCTTGGGAGAGACTTGAAATTGTAAGAAACAAAGAAAGACCGACAATTGCCGATTATCTACCTTTATTGTTTGACGAATTTTGTGAAATGCACGGTGATAGACTTTATGGTGATGATAATGCCATTATAGGTGGAATAGCAAATTTTAGAGGAATACCGGTAACGGTAATAGCACAAGTAAAGGGAAGAAACATAGATGAAAATAAGAAGTCAAATTTTGCAATGCCCCATCCGGAAGGATATAGAAAAGCACTAAGGCTTG
>JAVWHI010000002.1:0-42176 GCA_036640155.1 Oscillospiraceae bacterium
TTATGGTGGACCAGAACTAGCAATAAAAACGCTTAACTTTAACTTTGGCATGGATATAGAGGATTATGTTACGGTGAACTTTGCACAGCTTGCAGACGTTATTGATGTAGTTGATGGTGCTACTGTGGATTTAACCGAGGACGAACGTCTTGCTGCAAATGAAAACATGCAAACTATAGGAATTTCAAACCAGGATATTAAAAGAGGAACGTCCGGTGTAGTTAGGCTTAATGGAACTCAAGCGGTAGCTTATTCAAGAATTAGGGTAATAGGCGGAGACACGCAAAGAACGGATAGGCAAAGAGAAGTTTTAAACTCGCTATTTTCTGACATTAAGCAGAAAAAAACAATTGAATATCCCGGATTAGTAAAAAAAATACTACCCATGGTTGTAACTTCATTGTCGTACACTGATATAATTGGGCTTGCACCAATAATGCTAAAAGGAGACATTCCATTAGTTCAAACTTCCTTCCCTCACAAAATTAATCAGGCAAAAGGTCAAACGATTAATGGAACATGGTACTTTGTTTATGACTTAGAAAAAGCACAAGATGTTTTGCATAAGTTTATTTATGAGGATATACATCCAGATGACCAAACCGAATAGAAAAATCGCAGTCACTGTAATAAGTGACCGCGATTTTAATGTATTTTAATATTTACAATACATAAAGGAGTATGCAAAAAAAGTGACAAACACTACCCAAAACAATAAAAATATGAAATACCGAGTGAACATAGCGTTTTCCTTTTTTCTTGCCTAACGCATAAAGTGCAGCACCTATAGTGTAAAAAACTCCGCCTAAAAGTAGCCAAACAGTTCCACCAACTCCTAAAGCCTCGCCTGTTTGTTTTGCTATTGCAATTACGCACCAACCCATGCCTAGGTAACATATCATGGAAAACTTTTTATATTTTTTTAAATCGACCGAATTAAGTGCAATCCCTAAAAACGCCATTGCCCATATAACTCCAAAGACTGTCCAACCTAGTGCAGGATTAAGCTTACGCATTGAGCAAAGTGTTATTGGAGTGTATGTTCCTGCAATCAAAATAAAAATTGCACAATGGTCAAGAACTTGAAACACTTTTTTGGCTGTTAATTTTGGGCTAAGTCCATGATAAATACTAGACATCGCATAAAGTAAAATCATTGACCCACCAAAAATAGCCCCACCAATTACTCCGAACACATCGCCTTTTAAAGCAGGAACAATAATGCAAAAAACTGTTGCTATTATTCCTAAAGCACCGCCAGCTATATGAGAAACCATATTAAATATTTCTTCGCTTTTTAAGTAATCCGGTAATTTCCGGTCTGTTAATTTAGTTCTAGTCATAATAAATGTATCTTCACTCCATTTTGCCGCTTTGCGTCGGCGTAAATTTTAAAAAAGCAACTACTCTTATCTCGCAAAGAAAAAATGATAAGAGTGTAAATTGTTCATGTGCGTTTTTCTTGTAGGGGAATTTTGCATGACCTCTTGGTAAATTTGATTTTACCGCAATTATTTAAAAAAAAGAAATGATTAGTCTTGAAATTAAGCGTTTTGCACTTTACTATTCATGCTTTTAGTATAGCACAAAATAAGAGAAAATAGTAACAATAACAGAAAAATATTTATTGGAAAAAGTCTTTTTTTATGTTGACAAAGCAAATTAATGGTGATAATATATAAGTACTATATTATAAAAGCAATTGTGAAGGACAACAACAATATTTTTTATGCTTAAGAGAGCTGCTGTTTGGTGCGAGGCAGTGCGTGAAAGTTTTGCTTATCCCCTTTACAGCTGTCGGCTGAAAGTGATTAGTTACGATTAAGCTTGAACGGTTTCTCACCGTTATATGAGAGTGTATTCGATTTTATCCGATACAGTTACAAGCGGCTCTTGAAGAGCAATATGAGTGGTACCACGGAAGTTAAGGCTTTCGTCTCTGTTATAAGAGGCGAAAGCTTTTTATTTTTATTAGAAAAGGCAGGCAGAATTATGAAAAAAGAATTAAGTTCAGTGGCTAATAGAATTACGGAATTAAGATTAATTGCTGGAAAAACTATTGAAGAGATGGCAGTTGTGACACAAACAACCCCATATGAATATCAGGAATTTGAAAACGGTAACGCCGACCCTTCATTTACATTCCTTTATAGGTGCGCAAATTGCTTTAATGTAGATTTAGGAGAGCTAGTTACTGGTGACGACCCTAAACTAAGCGTTTTCACATTAACTCGTAAAAACGAGGGAATGCCAATAAAAAGACGTGAGTTTTTTGAATATGAGCATATGGCTTATATGATGAAAAACCGTTTAGCCGAGCCTTTTGTAGTTACTGCTAAGTATTCAGTAAAGGCTGAAAACACACCTATCACACTAACTACTCATAACGGACAAGAACTAGATTATGTTCTAAACGGTAAAATTAAAGTGCAAGTCGATGACCACATTGAAATTCTATGCGAAGGTGATAGCATTTATTATGATGCAACACATAAGCATGGAATGGTTGCTATCGAAAAAGATGCAAAATTTTTATCAGTTGTGGTTAAGGGAGACCAATCACAACAAGTAGATTTGCAGCCGGTTATTGAACAACGTCAAAAAGTTAGTGCCGATGGAGAAGCGGTTTATAAGAAGTTCATGAACGAGACTATCGATGAAAATGGTAGCTTGACCGATGTTAGTTTTAATTATGACGACAATTTCAACTTCGGATTTGATGTTGTTGATGTTGTTGCAAAAAAATCACCTGATAAACTTGCAATGCTTTGGCTTTCAAACAATATGGAAGAAAAACGTTTTAGCTTTAATGACATGAGCTGCCGTTCAGCACAAGCAGCAAATTATTTTAAATCGCTTGGAATAAAAAAAGGCGATAAAGTAATGCTTATTTTAAAACGTCATTACCAATTTTGGTTTGCAATAGTAGCACTTCATAAGTTAGGAGCAGTTGCAATACCTGCAACTAATTTACTTACTACACATGATATCGATTACAGATTTAACGCAGCAGGCGTTAAGGCTATTGTTTGTACTCCAGATGGAGAAGTAAGCTATGCAGTCGATGAAGCTATGGCGACAAGCCCTACAGTTGAACTTAAAATCATGGTTAATGGTGCAAGAGAAGGTTGGCTAGATTTTGATAAAGAAATCGATAAGCAAAGTGACGTATTTGCAAGACCAACAGGCGACGAAACTTCACACTCAGGTGACCCAATGCTTATGTATTTCACGTCGGGTACAACGGATTATCCAAAAATCGCAACGCACTGTTTCACTTACCCATTAGGTCATATAATTACAGCAAGATGGTGGCATAACGTAAAAAAAGACGGACTACATTTTGCAATATCAGATACAGGATGGGGAAAGGCTGTTTGGGGAAAACTTTATGGTCAGTGGCTATGTGAGGCAGCTATTTTCACATATGACTTTGATAGATTTGATCCATGCAAAATTTTGCCACTGTTTAAAAAATATAATATCACTACTTTTTGCGCTCCACCAACAATGTACAGATTCTTTATTAAAGAAGATTTAAGTAAATATGATTTATCTAGTCTTTCTTATGCAACAATAGCAGGTGAGGCTTTAAACCCTGAAGTCTACAATCAATTTTATAAAGCAACCGGAATTAAGGTAATGGAAGGGTTTGGGCAAACAGAAACGACTTTAACTGTAGCAAATCTTATTGGTATGACACCAAAACCAGGCTCAATGGGTAAACCTAGTCCGCTTTATGATTTAGATATTATAGCAGGTGACGGTAGCAGTGCAAAAGTCGGAGAAGTTGGCGAAATTGTTGTGCATACTTCTAAAAAATGTCCGGAAGGCATGTTTATTGGCTACTATAATAATGAAGAAAAAAGTAAAGCCGCTTGGTACGACGGAATCTACCATACTGGCGATATGGCTTGGCGTGATGAGGATGGCTACTTTTGGTTTGTAGGACGTACAGATGACTTGATTAAATCATCAGGTTATAGAATTGGCCCGTTTGAAATTGAAAGCGTTATTATGGAAATACCTTATGTTCTTGAGTGCGCTATTACTGGAGTTCCAGACGAAGTACGAGGACAATTAGTAAAAGCTACAATCGTTTTAACAAAAGGTACAAAGCCAACAGAAGAACTTAAAAAAGAGATCCAGGATTACGTGAAAAAACACACTGCACCATATAAGTACCCTAGAGCTGTCGAGTTTGTTGATGAACTTCCAAAAACAATTAGCGGAAAAATAAGACGTGTTGACTTAAGAAAATAAAGCAAAGAAAAGTAATATTATCATCTAAAAAATGCTTGACAAACAAGACCCCTTATTGTATTATATAACTAGTATAATGACATAGCATAATAATTAAAGAGGAGTGAAATAAAAGCATGAATTTCAAGAAGATTTATAAACATATTAACCGTGGATTAGTTTTGGCAGTTGTTTTGCTTATTACTACAATTTGTTATGTTATAATAGGCAATTTGAACTTCAAAAAAGAAACTGACACGATTAAAGGCGTAGTGAATAATTATGCAAAAGAGTCTGTTACGCTGTCACTTTTACCGGACGGAGCAAACAAGGTTGGTGCCACTCTTACAAAAGAGCAAGCCGAAAAACAAATTAAAGCATTTGACGACATTTTGTCAAAATATTGGGTTGGTGCAGAGCAATCAGCCTTCGGTAACGGAGGAGCAAACGTTCAATTTTTAAAAAAAGATTTTGAAAATAGCATAAAGTCTATGATAGGAAAACCTTCAAAATCTGAAATAAAATCTGTAGACATTAAAATTGGTGAATTAAAAAATGTAAGTCGTGACGGTGAAAAAGGTGCAAATGTATCTTTTACTTTTGATGTTGACGTTAAATCAATTGGGCAACCTTCGGTTTTCATAATGGTTCATCATAATAATCATTTAAAAGGCCAGCCCGGCATGGATATAACAATTTCACAAAACGAAAGTATTGTTGCAGCACCAGATAAAGATACGGAAGAAAAAATTGACATGACTGAAAAAACCACCAGAATTTCAGGCGGCGGAGTAGCTAAATTACATAAAAGTAAGGGCAAATGGAAAATCTGGGAAATAGGCAATTTCTATACAAGTAACCATTAGGAAAGGAGAAAACATATGGAAACCGTATTAAAAATAGAACACCTAGTTAAATATATGGGCAAGAAGAAAATAATCGATGATGTTTCATTTGAGACTTATGCTGGCGAAGTATTTGGCTTTTTAGGACCTAACGGAGCCGGAAAAACAACAACTATTAAAATGGTTATGGGACTGTTAGACATTGATGATGGCGTTATCACGGTTAGCGGAATTAATGTTGTAAAGAAATTTGAAAAAGCAATGGATAACATTAGTGGAATCGTTGAAAATCCAGAGATGTACCCTTATTTGACAGCTAGAAAGAATTTAGAGCTTTTTGCTAGAATGCGTCCAAATGTAACTCCTGAACGGATTAAAGAAGTTATCAAATTAGTTGGATTAGAGCAAAGAGTTGACGATAAAATTAAAAAATATTCTTTGGGAATGAAACAACGAATCGGATTAGCTCAAGCACTTCTAAGTAAACCTAAACTTATAATTCTTGATGAACCAACAAATGGTCTTGACCCTGCAGGAATAAAAGAACTACGTGATATTTTAAAAGGTCTTGCTCACAAAGATAACATATGCGTTGTAGTTTCAAGCCACTTGATGAGCGAAATGGAACTTATGTGCGACAGAGTAGGTATTATTGCAAAAGGTAAAATGCTTGACGTTAAAACTATTGAAGCACTAACCGAAACTGTGAATGCAAATGGTCTCTCGTCATATCACATTAATGTCAATGATGTTAAAAAAGCGACAGGGATTTTGCAAAACTTTGAAGATGTTAAAATCGGCTACCAGGGCGAGGATTATATGGAGATATCCTTAATCAAAGAAAAAGTTCCTTCAGTTATCAAAGCTTTAGTTTTAGCAGATGTTGACATATTTAGTTGCGCTGCCGTTGACACTAAGAAACTCGAAGACGTGTTTATTGAATTGACAAATTCTGGAGGTGCTCAAATTGGCTAAGTTTTTTAAAATGGTACATAACGAGTTTATAAAGATTTTTGCAAAGGTAAGTACCAAGATATTTTTGCTTTTCATTTTGCTTATGGTAATTCTGTTTAACATTATGATGCGCATTCAGGTTAATTATGCAGTGAGTTTAGGCGGGCAAAATAATAAAGAAGAATTGCAATCGTTAAGGGATTCGGATATTATTAACGACAAGATTTATCTAGAAGAAAAGGAATTTATTATAGATAATGAACTGGATAAATCAGACCAGTCGACTTCGTGGAGAGAAACTAGAGTAGGGGCTATATTTGCTCAAAAGATGGAATTTATTGATAACAATAAATTAGTGCTACCAGAAAGTCTTAAAAAGCATCATGATAAGCAACTTGAACTTATCAAAAACAACGATGCAAAAGCTTATTGTGATTATATGATATCGTGGGTTAAAAGCAATAACGATATGACACAAAAAGATAAAGACTCAGAAATTTGGATGTATGAATTTATTACCAAGAATAATATTTACACACCTGATGAAACAGCAGATGGCACATGGAAATCGGAACTGTTTGGAAATGTTTTATCACAAAAAACTATATATGAAAACCTAAAAGAAAATAATAACGCAGGTAATGAAGAGGATGCAAAAGCGTTTTCTGATGCTGAAAAAGGATATTTAACAGGAATTTATCGTATTGAAAATAATGTTAAGAACGTTTACCAAGGAAATAGCAGTGAATTTTTTGATACAAAAAATGCGTATTGGTCAGTTATTGGAAATTCTATTTCCTTAATTAGTATTATTTCGCTGATAGTTATTATCGTTGCAGGTGCAATGATTTCAAGCGAGTTTTCTGGAGGAACAATTAAATTCTTACTCATAAATCCTATTAGTCGTGGTAAGATATTAATGTCAAAATATTTTTGCTTGATTTCAGTTAGCTATATTTTTATTGCTGCATTTTTCGTCTTCAACGTTATCGTTTCAGGATGTTTCTTTGGATTCGGACAACTTAATGCGGTTTCGTTAACTGTTAGCAATGGAACTGTTGTACAAATGCCGGCATTAATAAAATTGGCGTCTGAATATGCGATTGCTAGCATTTCGACAGTGGTTTATGGAACATTTGCATTTATGATGTCTACTTTGTTTAAAAATTCAGCTTTTGCAATAGGCATTGGCGTGTTCTCAGTTACAATGGGATCAACAATTGTTGTGATGCTAAAACACGCATTTAGCCAAGATTGGGCAAGATACATTTTGTTTGCAAATACCGATTTGACCGCTGTTATTAATGGCACTACAGGATTTTCAGGTCACACGTTAAGTTTTGCACTTATTAATATAGCGGTATATATGGTTGTTTTCCTACTTATCGCTTGGGATGCGTTCACAAGACGAGATATTAAATAGCATATTTTTTTAAAACTGTTACTTACATAAAAAAACACGTCCTTCGTCATTAAGCTTATTTTACTTGCATGACGTAGGACGTACTGCGTTTTAAAAAAAGTTTAGCTATATTTTGTAATTTTGCGGTTATAATATCATAGATATCGTGAAAAAAGAAGGATGTTTTATGAAAAAAAGACTGTTAATTTTAGTTTTTCTTGTTTTGATGCTTTGTGGGCTATTTTCTTCTTGCAAATCTGATGATGAAGAAGATGAAAGCTCAAGTTCAAATAGCAGCAAATCAAGCTCGCAAAGTTCATCTTCGGGTTCTTTACCCTCAACAAGTTCGCAAACAGACACAACTTCGGCAAACAAAAACCCAAGTAGTAGCAATGAATCTTTTGAGTCAAAACCGACGCAAATAACCGTTAAGGCAACGCCAATAAGTGCTAATGATGTTGATAAAAACAAATTATTAGCACTCGAAAACGAGCCGAAAGGTTGGGGACAGGGCGTTATTGTCGATAAAAACAATAGACCGACAAGCTGCGATGTTTATCAAAAAAAATACGGTGAATATGGTGCAGTATTTATAAAAGAACAAGAAAATAAAAATGTGTACCTAACCTTTGACGAAGGTTATGAAAACGGATATACTGCAAAAATTCTAGACACACTCAAAGAAAAAGATTGTCACGCTGTATTTTTTGTTACTATGGATTATGTTAAAAAGCAAGAAAAACTTGTTAAAAGAATGATTGACGAAGGACATGTGGTAGGTAATCATTCGGCGACGCACCCATCAATGCCTAAAGTCTCACAGGAAAAAGCCATTGATGAAATTGTCACTTTGCATAATTATATTTGTGAGAAATTTAACTATAATATGACCCTTTTTAGACCGCCTATGGGTGAGTGGTCAACAAGAACACTCGAAATTGCAAAACAACTTGGCTATAAAACCGTTTTTTGGAGTTTTGCTTATAAGGACTGGGAAACAGACAAGCAAATGGGAATCGAAAAAGCATACCCAAAAGTAAGCAAGGCTGTTCATAACGGAGCTGTTTATTTACTGCATGCTGTTTCTAAAGACAATACCGAGATGTTAGGTAAGCTTATTGATGAAATGAGAAATAAAGGCTTTAGCCTAGATAAACTCACTTAAAACACAAATAATGCAAAACTATTGAGGTTAAATCAATAGTTTTGCATTTGTTCATTAATTCATAACATATTTATTTCGTAAAAGACTTGCAGAAATTAGATATTTTATATATACTATAAGAATACATAATATTTACACGAAGGACTGAAACTTATATGTCTTTATTTGATAAAATATTTGGCTCATACAGTGCCAAGGAATTAAAAGCAATACAACCTATTAAACAGAAAGTATTGGATCTTGAAAGCACTTATCAGTCAATGTCTGACACTCAATTGCGTGCGCAAACACAAATTCTAAGAGAACGCCTTGAAACACAAACTCTTGATGATATTTTGCCTGATGCTTTTGCGGTTTGTCGTGAAGCAGCATGGCGTGTTTTAGGTATGAAGCCATTCCCTGTACAAATTATAGGTGGTATAGTTTTGCATCAAGGCCGTATAGCTGAAATGAAAACCGGTGAAGGTAAAACTCTAGTTGCAACTTTGCCAGCTTACTTAAATGCACTTTCAGGTGAAGGTGTTCACATCGTTACAGTAAACGACTATTTGGCAAAATATCATTCTGAATGGATGGGTAAAGTTTACCGCTTTCTAGGCTTAAGCGTTGGACTTATTATTCATGATATGTCGAATGAAGAAAAACGAGTAGCGTATAATAGTGATATAACATATGCTACAAACAACGAACTAGGCTTTGATTATCTGCGTGATAATATGGTGACTTACAAAAAAGATAAAGTTCAACGTGATTTCCATTTTGCTATTGTTGATGAGGTTGACTCGATTTTAATAGATGAAGCAAGAACGCCTCTTATTATATCGGGACCTGGTGATAAATCAACCGATTTATATAATATTGCAGATTCATTTGCAAAAAGGTTAAAAGTTTTTAAAATTATTGAGCAAGATACAAAATTACATTATGATGATGTTGATGCTGATTACATTGTTGATGAAAAAGCTAAAACAGCCGCTTTGACACCTGCCGGTATTAAAAAAGCCGAGGAGTTTTTTGGCATTGAAAACCTTGCAGACGGCGAAAATATTACAATTCAACATCATATTAATCAAGCTATCAAGGCTCATGGAATTATGAAAAACGAAGTCGACTATGTTATTAAAGACGGTGAAGTTATAATTGTTGACGAGTTCACAGGTCGTTTGATGATAGGTAGACGTTATAATGAAGGTTTACATCAAGCAATTGAAGCAAAAGAAGGCGTTAAAGTTGCTCGTGAGTCAAAAACACTTGCTACTATAACTTTCCAGAATTATTTTAGACTTTATAAAAAACTTTCCGGTATGACCGGTACAGCTCTTACAGAAGAAGAGGAGTTCCAAGAAATATACAACTTGGATATAATTGAAATTCCTACAAATAAACCTACAATAAGGTCAGATCACGATGACGTCGTATATAAAACAGAACAAGCAAAATTTAATGCGGTAATTGACCAGATTGTCACTTCACACGCAAAAGGACAGCCAGTTTTGGTCGGTACGATTTCAATTGATAAATCTGAACTTTTAAGCTCAATGCTTAAAAAACGTGGAATAAAACACGAAGTTTTAAATGCAAAATACCACGAAAAAGAGGCAGAAATTATAGCACAAGCCGGTAAAAAGGGTGCTGTAACAATAGCAACTAATATGGCAGGCCGTGGTACAGATATTATCCTTGGCGGTAATGCAGACCTTATGGCAACTGCTCAAATGCGTAAGCTGGGATTCGACGAAGAATTGATTTTAGCTGCAACTAGTTTTGGCGAAACTGATAATGAAGAAGTAATACAGGCTCGTAATAAATATCAAGAATTAAACGCAGAGTATAAAAAACAAGTACAGCCGGAAGCTTTAGAAGTTAAGAATGCCGGAGGATTATTTATAATCGGTACCGAACGACATGAATCACGTCGTATAGACAATCAGTTACGTGGACGTGCAGGTCGTCAGGGAGACGAGGGTGAGAGTAGATTTTACATTTCGTTTGAAGATGATTTAATGAGATTATTTGGTGGTGAAAAGATTCAAAGTCTTATGTCAACATTGAAAGTCGAAGAGGATCAGCCTATTCAGATGAAGATGCTAACTAACACGATAGAATCAGCTCAACGAAAAGTTGAGGGTAGAAACTTTGGGATTCGTAAAAACGTCTTGAAATTTGATGATGTTATGAATAAGCAACGTGAGATTATTTATGGTCAACGTGCAAAAGTTCTTAATAACGACGATATAAAAGACAGCATTATGAGTATGCTCAACGAAAATATTATTGAAACTGTTACAACATACCTACCTAATTCGGAAGTTCATGATAATTGGAACATTGATGGTTTACGCAATCATTATCTAGGACTTCTAACAACAGAAGATGATTTACATTATGATGTGAATCAGCTTGCTGATATTGAACAAAAAGATATAATTCTAGAACTCACAAACAGAGCGCTTTCACTTTATGAACAGCGTGAACAAGACCTAGGCAGCGATGTAATGCGTGAACTTGAGCGTGTTGTTCTTCTTAAAAACGTTGATATTAAATGGGTTGACCATATCGATGCTATGGACGAACTTAAAAAAGGAATATATCTACGTGCATATGGACAAAAGGACCCGGTTGTTGAATACCGAGTTGAGGGCTTTGATATGTTTGACGAAATGATAAGTTCTATTCGTGAAGACACAGTTAAGATGCTTTTGACTATTAAAATTAAACAGCAAGAAGAAATAAAACGTGAGCAAGTTGCAAAACCAACAATGGCATTTCATGGTGACAGCGACAGAAGCGTTAAAAAGCAACCAATTAAAAAAGATAAAATCTCAGCAAATGAGCCTTGCCCATGCGGAAGCGGAAAAAAATACAAAAAGTGCTGTGGATTAAACGAGCAATAAATTTAATATAAGTCAGTCGCAAAATCCTGACTATAAATAAAACTACGAAGGGAATTTGAATGTCATGTCTTTGAACTCGCAAAGAATTACAAAAACAGCCATGATTGCCGGTATTTATGCTGCATTGACATTTGCAACGTTTTTCATTTCATTTGGAGCAATTCAGTTTCGAGTGAGTGAAGTGTTGACTGTGCTTCCCGTGTTTACACCACTAGCTGTGGCGGGAGTGTCGGTTGGATGCTTGGTTGCTAATCTCATTGGAGCGTTAGTAGGAGCTAATCCTGTAGGACTTATTGATGCAGTCTTTGGGACGGCGGCAACATGTATTTCGGCTATATTAACTTATCAAATAGGAAAAATCAAAAGCAAACGGATGAAATTTATTTTAGCACCACTGCCCCCTGTACTTATTAACTCGGTAATTGTAGGGTGGGAAATATCTTATTTCTTTATGGGAGCCGCCTCACCTCAAATTTTGATTATTAACATGATTTATGTTTTTATTGGGCAATTTGTTGTGTGTTATGGGCTAGGTTGCATACTAATGGCAGTTTTATATAAAAATAATTTATATAAAAAAATATTTGCTTGATTTTACACGAAAAATTTGTTAATATTATATTGTAAGGTATTAATACTCTGGGATACAATTTATTTAAGGAGTGTCGACTATGAAATGTTTTTTAAAGGCTATATTTGCTATTATCTCTACTCTTGCACTACTCAAGGCAATTCAAGTAGGCATTGATTATCTTTATCAAAATTACGGAAAAAAATATATCAGTACGGATGATATATCATAAAAATAAGGGTGTTGCTTGCCCTTAGTTAACAAGGTCGCTTCATGTGGCGACCTTGTTAACGTTTTTCGTGGTTTTACAAACAATTTGTAAGGAGAATGCGGTTATGAAAAATAGCTATGAAAGTCCATTTTGTACAAGATATGCAAGTGAAGAAATGCAGTTTGTTTTTTCCTCGGACAAGAAGTTTGTGACGTGGAGAAAACTTTGGGTTGCACTTGCAAGAGCCGAAATGAAACTGGGACTTCCAATTACTAAAGAACAAGTTGAACAACTTGTAGAAAATGTTGCAAACATAAATTACGATGTTGCAGATAAACGTGAAAAGCAGGTAAGACATGATGTAATGGCACATGTTTATGCTTATGGGGAGCAATGCCCTCTTGCAAAAGGAATTATACATCTCGGTGCAACTTCTTGCTATGTTTGCGACAATACTGATATAATAATAATGCGTGATGCACTTAAAATCGTTAAAAGAAAACTTATTAACGTAATCGATTTGTTAGGAAACTTTGCTCAAAAGTATAAAGATTTACCGTCATTAGCATACACTCATTTGCAACCGGCACAGCTAACAACCATAGGCAAAAGAGCGACACTTTGGCTAAATGAGCTTGTTATGGATTTAGATGAGATTGAATACCGAATTGCAGGAATGAAGTTGTTAGGCTCAAAGGGAACAACAGGCACGCAGGCAAGTTTTGTTGAACTTTTTGATGGAGACAGCAAAAAAATCAAAAAACTAGAAGAATACATAGCAAAAGAAATGGAATTTGATGCTGTAATGCCAGTTTCGGGTCAAACGTATTCACGAAAACTTGACTCACAGGTGCTATCAACACTTAGTGGCATTGCACAAAGTTGCAGTAAATTTTCAAATGATATGAGACTACTTCAAAACTTCAAGGAGATGGAAGAGCCTTTTGAAAAAAACCAAATAGGTTCGTCTGCAATGCCATATAAACGTAATCCAATGCGTTCGGAAAGAATAACCTCTCTTGCAAGATATGTTATGATAGATAGCCTAAACCCGGCATTTACAGCAGGAACGCAGTGGTTTGAAAGAACGCTTGATGACAGTGCTAATAAGCGTGTCAGCGTACCGGAGGCGTTTTTAGCAGTTGACGCTATTTTAAATATTATGCTAAACATCTGTGATGGACTGGTTGTTTACCCTAAAGTAATAGAACAACGAGTGCTTAAAGAACTACCTTTTATGGCAACAGAAAATATTATGATGACAGCTGTTAAAAAAGGTGGAGACAGACAAGAACTGCATGAAAAATTAAGAGAACACTCAATAGCTGCTGCAAAGGTTGTTAAAGAAGAGGGCGGCGAAAACGACCTTGTATGTAGAATTAGTAAAGATCCTGCATTTAATTTATCTATTGATGAAATAAATGCCATTATGAAGCCAATTAATTTTGTTGGAAGAAGTGTTGAGCAGGTGGAAGAGTACCTACAAGACTACATTGAGCCAATTAGAAGACAAAATAAAGATATTTTGGGGGAAAATGCACAACTTAGTGTATAATTTTCTTGACTTATGCAAAAAAATATCATATAATTAAAGTTATGTTGTTGATATTGTTATAGTGGTTAATGAAGCGATCGGCTTTAATATACTTTATTGGCGAGTGCCAAATTCGAATTTGGAGGAAAGACCCATGAAACGTGTTGGAAAACCGATATTTTTTGTAGTGGCAATCTTTATCGCTGTTTTTACTTGTCTTACTTTTTTTGGAGTTAGTACATATTACGGTGATAAGGAAACGATTATTGTAAAGGGAGCAGATGATATCCGTTGGGGTATTGATATCCGTGGTGGTGTTGACGTAACATTTACTCCGCCGGCAGATATTACGCCTGATGAAGCGCAAATGAATGCAGCATCAGAAGCTATGCGTCAAAGACTTGTTTCTCTTAACATTACTGACTACGAAGTTTTCACTGATGTTGATGATGCAAGAATCATTGTTCAGTTTCCGTGGAAAGAAGGAGAAGCTGATTTTGATCCAGAGGCAGCAATCCAAGAACTTGGTGCAACTGCTAATTTGACGTTCAGAGAAGGAAATCAAACAGACGAAGAAGGCAAAATTACAGGCATCACGAAAAACGTTATACTTGAGGGTAAAAACGTGGATCATGCTGAGGCTCAATTCGGACCTCTTGAAAAAGAAGGACAAAACGAATATTATATTGCCTTAACTCTTGATCCAGATGGAGCAAGAGCGTTTGCTGATGCGACTGCAAAGTTAGCACCACAACAAGGCTCGATATCTATTTGGATGGATGAGGAAATGATATCAAACGCTTCGGTTAAAAGTGTTATTCCTGATGGAAAAGCAACTATTTCCGGAAACTTTGATAAAGACAGTGCAACAGCACTAGCAAACAAAATCAATGCAGGTGCGTTGCCTTTCAAACTTGAAACAAAAACTTACAACACTTTATCACCAAAACTTGGTGAGGGTGCTAAAAACGCAATGCTTATTTCGGGAGTTATTGCATTCTTGTTAATTGCAATATTTATTATTAAACTTTACAAATTACCTGGTGTTATTGCTGTTATTGCTTTAATTGGGCAAATCGCAGGAATGGTGGCATCAACATCTGGATTCTTTGATGGAATTAACAGCTTTACATTAACGATACCGGGTATAGCGGGTATTATTTTATCAATAGGTATGGGCGTGGATGCGAACATTATAACCGCAGAGCGTATCAAAGAGGAAATTAATAACGGAAAGTCCATCGATGGCTCAATTGACGCCGGCTATGATAGAGCGTTTTCTGCTATACTAGATGGTAACGTAACTGTTATTATAGTTGCAGTTGTTTTAATGGGTGCATTTGGTGCTCCTAATAGTATCTTTGCAAATATGTTTAAGTGGCTATTTGCAGCATTCCCACAATCAACTCAAGGCTCTATATTCTCATTTGGTTATACATTATTAGTCGGGGTTATATTAAACTTTGTTTGTGGTGTAACAGCTTCAAGACTTATGTTGAAATCAATTTCTAAATTTAAGTGCTTCCGCAAACCTAAGCTATATGGAGGTGCTAAATAATGAAAAAGTTGAACATAGATTTTTACGGAAAAAGAAAAATATTCTTCTCCATTTCCGCTGTATTGTTTGCGATTATTGCAGCAGTAGCAATATTTGCCGGTGTCTTACTTGACATTTCGTTTAAGGGCGGTACAATTATTTCTTATGAATACGATACAAGTATTGATTTAGATGAACTCCAAAAAACAGTTGAAGACACAATTGGTGAAAGCGTGTTTATCCAAACCAAAAAAGGTCTCAACGGACAAGATACATTCGATATTTCTCTTGCAAACGACGAGGGACTTAACGCTGATAAACAATCCGAACTAGCTAAAAAACTTGAGGATAAATACGGTGATAAAATTGCAGCCGGTGAAAGCAAGAGTGTTGATGCAACAATCGGTAACGAATTTTTCCAAAAGAGCCTTTTGGCAATTGCGTTTGCAGCATTATTGTTAATCATTTATGTTGCTATAAGATTTAGAAAAATCGGTGGTTGGTCAGCAGGTGTTACAGGAGTTGCAGCACTAGCGCATGACGTTATTATCGTCTTTGGTACATTTGTTATATTAAGAATACCACTTGACTATAACTTTATCGCAGTTGTTTTGACAATCTTAGGATATTCTATTAATGATACAATCGTTATTTACGACCGTGTACGTGAAAATGAGCATATTTATGGTAAGTCAATGCCAATAGCACAGCTTGTAAATAATAGTATAAATGAAACGCTTGGAAGAACAATCAACACTTCAATAGCAACCTTTATTTCCATGGCTGTTGTAAGCATTGTTGCTATGATAATGGGCGTTCAGTCTATACTTAACTTCTCTGTTCCTATGGCAATAGGTATGATTTCAGGTACTTATTCAACCATATTTATTGCAGGTCCATTGTGGGTTATGTGGCAGCAATTTAAAGAAAAAAGAAGTAAAAATAAAGGTAAAGCAAAGAAATAAAAGTGAATTTTAATCAAGCGTCAAATTTTCCTGGCTTTATGCTAATAGTTGTGGTGTGAAAAGGGAAATTCGATAAAATGAAAACAAGTGATGGCGTTAAGCTGTCACTTGTTTTTATTTTATTTTATTTAATAAAAAAACTATAAATATAATTACAAAAGAGCTTAAACATCTAAGGCACAATCTTTATAAAATAACTAAAGAGCATAATTTGCACCTTTTTAAAATGGTTCATAACAATTCCATTTAAAAGGATTATTGCAAATTATGCTCTGTTTTTTTAATCTGTTTTCACATTATTTTAGTATGGCATAGGCAAAGTTAATTATTTCAACTTTTAATATAAGACTTATTTTGCAATAAACTCTAGATTGATTTTTGCATTTGAAGTCTTAATTTTAAGAGATTTTTCGCCTATTGTCATATTTGATGGTAAATTTGATGTTGCGTTTGTAGTGGTGCAATCATATGAAAAATCAGATGAATTACCTATCATTGTTCCACTAACTTCTCCGTTTGAAGTAATTAAAGAGGTTTCATTAGGTGATGACATCATGTCAAGTTCTATTTTAGCATTAGCAGTTGTAGCATAAAGAGAATTTGAAATTGACGACGTCGTTAAAATTATTCTACTGTTTGTAGTTTTCATATTACAGGTGTTAGCTGCAGAGTTAGTAAGAGATAAACCTCCATTTGAACTAGTAGCAGTAATGGAATCGGCCGTGCAATTAGATATTTTCACTTCACTATTTGAAGTTTTGGCTACAAAATCGTTTTTTGAAGTTGCACCTGCTACATCGATTTTTGCATTTGACGTGGTTAAATTTATATCATCTGCTGTAATAGAATCAGCGGTTATTGTAGAATTTGATGTTGCAATATCAATGTTTTGTATCCGGGTAAAACTTTTGGGAATGTGAATTGTCATTAATGGACTTGAAAAATCCAAATTAATAATATGATGATACCACTTAGTAGTATCAGGGTTTTTTACTACACGCAATTTTCCATCTTCTGATAAAGTTATATTATAGTTTTTATCTTGTGTTTCCATGTACTCAATACTAAGCTCAGTTGAGGCAGTAGTAGTAACATTTATTTTAACATTTGAATCGGTTATTGAAATGGAATTTATTGATTCGCTTGTTTTATATGTCTTGTTTTCATAGGTATTGCGGGTTTTGAAGTTATTCATATTAAATCCTTCCTGCCAGAATGCTAGCCCAAACAATAGTAAACCCAACACTGAACTTACTATACCGATGTAAATTAAACTATTTGATTTCATTTTCTTTTTCCCTCCTTGGAATAAACAGAGATTTGATTTTTTTAGTTACAAAAAGCGTGAAAACTGCAAGTTTTTTAATAAATAGCACCATAGGTTTAATTAACATGAGGCAGATACCTATGCAGACTAGTGCAGCTGCTAAATATAGCAGTACAACGGAAAGTTCGTGTGCTGATATGATTAAAATTGACCCGACTAAAAAAGCAAGCCCTGATAATCCAAATGCAAGCACCACACAACACACTGTGATTGCAGTTGCCCATATTACAATGTACACCGATAAAAGAATAGCTAGTGCTGCTAAAAGAAGCGGAATCCAAACCACAGAGCCTATGATTATAAGAGCTATCCAAAGTGCTTTATGGTTACTTTTAGGTCTTGTTTTATTTAAACTTGATTTAAGTAGACAAGGAAGTGATATACCTTGGACAATATCCGCCATAATGTCACCAACTGCTCCAAGCGCCGCTACTGCTTCTTCTTCTGTTTTTCCATCATCAATATGGTCGTTAATTATTTCATCATAAAATTCAAACGATTTTTCGATTTCGCTTTTCGGAAATGAACTTAGCTTTTCGCCTAGCACCGAAAATAATTCTTGCTTAGTCATTCTTTAACCCACCACTTTCTATTGATATAAATTCATACACGCTGATGATTTCGCTCCATTCATTTTTGAACTCCAAAATTTTATCAATCCCTTTTTGAGTAATCTTATAGTATTTTCTAAGTCTGCTATTGTGTTCAACTGAATAAACTGTCAGCATTTCTGCAACCTCAAGTCGCTTTAAAATTGGGTATAAAGTCGACTCTGATATCGCAATGCACGAGCTTACATCCTTAATTATTTTATAACCATATGAGTCCTCACGTAATAGCACTGCTAAGACACATACCTCTAGTAAACCCCTTTTTAATTGCACATCCAAAATTACGCCCCCTTATACATCATATTATATAACACATAGTATAGTGTGTCAAGAGGTATTTTGGCAAAAAGTGAATTATTTTCACGAAAATATTTGCTGTCCGTTTTTACGTACAGTACTTGTGCTATACTTAAGCAAAAGGGAGGGGTTATGATGAAAAAAATTTATATCAAAGAAAGAGTAATGAGAGGACTTTTAATAAGCAAAATAGCGTTTTTAGTAGTTGGGGTTATTGGATTCGCACTGCTTTTACTTTGTGCCGGTCAATCAGATTACGATACTTTTTTTGGCGAAGAGGTTTTAAGAACAGCTGATATCTTTTGGAATGTAGTTTTTTCATGCAGTTTGGTACTGATAGGAGTAGTGGGGTATAAGTATTCTAAAAACGAATTTTTTAGAAAAAAGAGAATGATATTATCAAAAAAAAGAATTGTAGATATAAAATATGTCGCATAAAAAAAGAAACTATTTTATGACATAAGCTCCCTTTTGTTAGACTTTTAGACTAACTGCTGGGGGCCGTGTCGTTTAATAGTTTCTTTTTATAGTTTTTTTGATAAAGTAAGATTAAAAATCTATTTTTTTTGCAATATATTCATCTAATTCGGAAATTGGCAACCTGACTTGTTGCATAGTGTCACGGTCACGAACGGTAACACAGTTGTCTTCAACCGATTGAAAATCATAAGTTATGCAAAGTGGAGTTCCTATTTCATCTTGTCGACGGTAACGCTTGCCAATAGAGCCAGCATCATCAAAATCAATGGAATATTTTTTAGAAAGGCATGTGAAAAGTTCATTTGCTTGATCGGATAGTTTTTTTGATAGCGGTAGAATGCAAGCTTTATATGGTGCTAATGTAGGGTGTAAGCGCAAAACAACACGTGTATCTTTTTCGTCAACTACTTCTTCATCATACGCTTCGCATAAAAATGCGAGTGCAACTCTATCAGCACCAAGCGAAGGCTCTATAACGTAAGGCACATATCTTTCGTTAGTTTCAGGGTCAAAATAATCAAGACCTTTTCCACTGTGTTTTATATGTTGATTTAAATCAAAGTCAGTTCTATCAGCAATTCCCCAAAGTTCGCCCCAACCGAATGGGAACATAAATTCAATATCAGTTGTAGCTTTTGAATAGTGAGATAGTTCTTTTGCTTCATGGTCACGCAACTTAATATTTTGTTTTTGCATTCCAAGTGATATTAACCAATTCTCGCAGTAATCTTTCCAGAAATGAAACCAATCTAAATCTGTACCTGGTTTGCAGAAAAATTCAAGTTCCATTTGCTCAAACTCTCTTATTCTGAAAATAAAATTACCAGGTGTAATCTCATTTCTAAAAGATTTTCCTATCTGTCCTACGCCAAATGGAAGTTTTCTTCTAGTTGTTCGTTGAATATTAGCAAAGTTAACAAAAATTCCTTGTGCTGTTTCAGGGCGTAAAAACATTTCGCTTTTGTCATCTTCAGTTACACCTTGATAGGTTTTAAACATCAAATTGAATTTGCGAATATCAGTAAAGTTTTTACTTCCGCAATTTGGGCATTTAATGTCATTTTCTTTTATATAGTTCATCATCTGCTCGTCTGTCCAACCGTTAGGAACAACGTCAGATTGCTTTTCAATTAAACTGTCTGCTCTATGACGGGTTTGGCAATCCTTACAATCCATCAATGGATCGGAAAATCCTCCGACGTGTCCTGAAGCGACCCAAGTTTGTGGATTCATTAAAATTGCCGAGTCTAATCCAACATTATATGGCGATTCCTGCACGAATTTTTTCCACCATGCTTTTTTAACGTTGTTTTTAAATTCAACGCCTAATGGGCCATAATCCCATGCGTTAGCTAACCCACCGTAAATTTCACTTCCAGGATAAACAAAGCCACGATTTTTACATAGTGAAACTATTTTTTCCATTGTTTTTTGACTGTTTTGCATATTATTTTTCCTCACTTCAAATGATGTATTCCATTGGTAAGCATAAAAAATTTACTGCTAACCTTGCTTTTAAACGTTCGCACTTAGAACAATAAAAGTATTGTATTTCTATTTTAAATAAATTATTGCGTAAAGTCAAGCGAATAGCGACTTTTGCTATAATATTTCATCATTTTCTTTATTTTGGACGTGACATTTTTCTTTGACACTGCAATGTTTGCAGTTTTCGCAACATTTGCCTTTACTCATTTTAATAATTGCTCTCACAAAAATAAAGATTGCAAGTACAATAAGCAAAATACATATTGCAATTATAACATACTTCATGTTTTATCTCCATAATTTTTTTAAAATTTTTATAGTACAAGTCGAGCCACTTGATAGACAATAAGAGAAACAATATAAGCAATACCAGTTTGCATAATAGCAGTGGAGATAGCCCATTTCATGCTATTCATTTCTTTTTTTATCGTAACAAAAGCAGAGATACATGGCATATAAAGCAGTGTAAACGTCATAAACGAAAGAGCAGAAGCAGTAGTAAATGCTGTCGTTAATCCCACTGCAGAGCCAGTAAGCCCATATAAAACATTAAGCGTACTAACAACGGATTCCTTTGCAATAAGACCTGTAAGAATTGCGACTGCAGATTCCCATTTTCCAAATCCCAACGGTGTGAAAATCGGTGCAATTAAAGCACCGAATTGACCTAACATGCTTTGTGCGCTATCTGTTACCATCTCAAGTGATGTGTTGAAGTTTTGTAAAAGCCAAACTATTATGCTCATTGAAAATATTATTGTTCCGGCTTTAATTATAAACCCTTTGCATTTTTGCCAAACGTGTAGTGCCATAGATTTTGCTGACGGTAATCTATATGGAGGCAACTCCATTACAAACGGTGCGCTTTTACCTTTGAAAAGTGTATTTTTTAGCACAATTCCCGTCAAAATTGCTACAACGATTCCTAAAATGTACATGCTAAAGACAATTAAGCCTTGATTTTTTTCAAAAAATACTTGTGCAAATAAAGCGTAAATTGGAAGTCTTGCCCCACAAGACATAAAGGGCGTTAGCATTATTGTAAGGCGTCTATCTTTCTCGTTTTCTAAGCCCCTAGCTGCCATAACAGCAGGCGTTGTACAACCAAAGCCCATTAACATAGGAATAAAAGATTTTCCGGAAAGTCCGAGTTTGCGTAGGAGTCTATCCATAATAAAAGCAGCTCTTGCCATATAACCGCTGTCTTCGAGCAGGGATAGCATGAAAAACAGTATTGTTATTTGCGGCAAAAAGACAAGGATTCCAGAAACTCCTCCTACAGCGGCATCAATAATTAAACTGTATGTCCATTGAGGGGCGCCTGCACTTGTTAAGATTAAGTCTAGAAGTGGCACTAAACCTTTATTAAATGCAAAATCTATAACACCGCTTAATGCAGTACCAATAGGGCCGAATGTAAGTGTAAACATTAAAAACATAACAAGAAGAAATATCGGTATAGCTAAAAAACGGTTAGTGACAATTTTGTCGATTTTGTCGGATAGCGTTAGCTCGTTTGGGTTGCTATTTTTAACAACAGCTTTTTTAACGACTTCTTCAATATATGTATACCGTGCATCAGCGACCATTGTTTCTTTATCACCAAGTTCGTTTTTGCTTTCATATGATTTAGAAATTTCATCAATGCGACTTTTTTGTGCTGGAGTTAAATCGAGCTTTTTTTCAAGCTGCTCGTCGCCACTTAATAGTTTAGATGCAAAAAACATATACGGAATGTGTTTTTGGTATGTGTTTTGTGAAAGTACGATTAATATATCGTTTATTGCATTTTGTGTGTTATTATCATATTTGATTTTAGGGGAGTAAAACTCCTTGCCATGTGCTAGCTTTTCGGCTTTTTTTAAAACACTCTCAACATTTTCGTTTTTTCTAGCAGTAATCGGTATAACAGGCACGCCTAACTCGTATGCAAGCTTATCGCAATCTATTTTCCAGCCATTTGCAATTACGTCATCCATCATATTAATAGCAATCAGCATTGGACGTTCAAGTTCCATTAGCTGCAACGTGAGATAGAGATTCCTTTCTAGATTTGTGCCATCTACAATGTTGATAATAACTTCAGGACGCTCGTCCAAAATGAAATCACGTGTGACAATTTCCTCCATTGTGTACGGTGAAAGAGAATAAATCCCAGGTAAATCAACAATTTCGCTGTGACCGACTTTCGTTTTACCAACTTTTTTTTGAACCGTCACCCCGGGCCAGTTGCCAACATATTGATTACTGCCTGTCAGGACGTTAAATAAAGTGGTTTTTCCGCAATTTGGGTTTCCCGCAAGAGCCATTTTATGTGCCATAAATTTTTTTACCTTTCGTCCTCAATTATTATTTTCTCAGCTTCTGCTTTTCTTATAGTTAATTCGTATCCACGTAAATTTATTTCGATCGGGTCACCTAACGGTGCTACTTTTCTAACCATTACGATAACACCCGGCGTAATACCCATGTCTATTAGTCGCCTTTTTAAGGCACCTTGTGTCAAGATGTTTATGACTTTGCCTTTTTGACCTGGCTTTAAATTGTTAATCGTGCGCATTGACATACTCCTTATTAAGGGGATATAAAAGTTAGCCTAGTATAACTTTTATATCCCAAACTACATTCTAATATTATTATATTGTGTTATTCTGCTTTTGTCAATAGGAAATATTAAAATTGTAGCAAAAAAGTATTTTAAGAATATGATGTATTGAGATTTAACTTTTTAATGCTTGACGATATTTTGAAATGGGGGGATTCAACAATGGATAACAACGCAAAAATCGTTGATTTCTTTTTAGGAGCGAACTCCTCAAAAGGATTCTACTCGTTATTCAAACAACTAGAAATTCCTGTTAAGAGCTGGCGTAGCTTTGTGATAAAAGGCGGCCCCGGAACTGGAAAATCAAATATGATGAAAAAGATTGTCGATAATTTTGAAGATAAAAGAGGACTAATTGAAAAAATACATTGTTCATCAGATATTGATTCACTAGATGGTGTTATATTACATAACTGCAACTGTAGCATAGTTGATGCGACTTCGCCACATGTAATTGAGCCTGACTTGCCGGGCGTATATGAAACAACGGTTAATTTTTGCCAAGCGTTTGACGAAGAATTATTAAATTCACGTTTTGAGCAAATAATTAGTGCAAAAAACGCAGGTAGTATTTATCACGAAAAGTGTTGTAAGCTTTTAAACTGCGCTCAAATACTTTTAAATGATAATTACGAGATTGCTCTAGCTTGTACTGATACTAAAAAAATCGAAAACTTTGCAAAAAGAATAAAAGCACTTGAATTTTCTTTAAAAGGAAATGGTGCTAAAGAACATGTGCGATATCTTTCGGCTGTAACTAATAAAGGTATTACTGCTTATTTAGAAACTCCTACTAAACTTTGCAAAAATATATATGTAATTAAAGACGATTTTTCCTGCACATCTTCGCTATTTTTGTCACTACTTCGAGAATATGCTCTTGCAAGTGAGCTTGAAATATTTACATGTTTTTGTTCCATGAAACCTACAAGTAAAATAGAACATATTTTTATACCGGAACTTAATTTAGGATTTATGACATGGAATAAATTTTTAGACTTGTCGCAGATAAACCCATATAAAGTTGTAAATTATGCTCGTTTTACAGACAAGGAAAAGTTAGGAGCGTATAAACAGCGTATAAGTTTTAATAAAAAACTTGCTACACAGCTTATTAATAGTGCTGTGCAAACATTAAAAAATGCGAAAATTTGTCATGACCAACTGGAAAAATTCTATAACGATGCTGTAGATTTTTCTTTAATTGATGCACAGACATCTGAAGTTATTAGAAAAATGCTAAAGCGTTACAAATAAACTTAAAAAATGTTTTCATAAGTGGGAAGTTCTCTATTTAAAATGTGGTCGACGAAAAAACGTATTTGTTCTAGTTCGATTTTTAGTTCGCCGAACATTTCCACTTCTGCTAGCTTTTTTATCTTACTAAGTGATAGATTCACTTTTTCAATTTCATCGTGTCTTACAAACGTCGATAAAAAGCGTTCTTTTTTATGCCAATATTCTGATAAATCAGTTATTGAAGATAAAAGAGTGTCGCTTTTTTCATTTGCGTTAGCTTCAATACCGCTGATTTTAACGAAAATTTTATCGTTTGCATTTTTTGCATAAGCAATGGAAACAATAGATACTGTTAAAATAGAAAACAGTATAGCAGAAATTGTTATAAGACGGTTCATGAAACGACACTCCTTTTTAAAAACTAACTTTGGTGCAAACAAGAATACTAATTTGGCTTTTAAGTCATTGTTTGTCGACGATATAATAGTTTTTCTTATCGTCTACAGTCATTAAAAAAATATTTTTTGCTTGCTTATTATTGATTTTAAGTGTTGTGTTAAGCCATTCTTCAGTTAAATTATATGTTTGCAACGAATGCAATAGAACTTGTCTATCGCTTATAATAACTACAGGAGGCTTAGAGGTTTGACCGGGAAGTTTAAGCATTTTTGGCGTTAGTGTTTGGGACGAAAATTTTTCTAGTATACTAACTTTGCCGGTTGTTTCTACAACAGCATATTCGACATCTCTTATATCAAATATTTTTTGCTGGCGAAGTGTTTCCATTAAATCATCAAGTGAAAATCTTATTTTTTTTAGGTGGTTTTGGTCAATTACACCGTCATGAATAATAATCATTGGCTTTCCCGACATGAACTGTCTAAAGCCTTTAAATCTTAATGAAATATTTGAAACGAAAATTTCAAATCCAACTAGCACAAGAATAGGAATTGCACCTAACACCATTGGTATTTCAGTATCTTCAATCGGAAGTGAAGCAATATTTGAAATTAATATTGTGATTACAAATTCAGAAGGCTGGAGTTCACCTAACTGCCTTTTACCCATAAGTCGCAGACTAAACATAATAATGATGTATAGAAGAATTGCTCTAATAAAAACAACAAGCATGCACTCACCTCATAATATGGCGTTATATAACACTTTTAAATGGTATATTAGTTGTTTGCATTTTAATTAGTATTATTCCTGCAAAATTTGTTGAAAAACAAGTCTAGATGTAGTATAATTTTATTATTATAAATTATAAAAAGAAATGGAGTGAGCATTATGTCTGCACAATTTACGGTTTCATTATCTAAAATAATCAAAGACCTTGGCCTTGAAGTTATCTATTTACCACCTAGCGATGACGATATATTAATTTCAAGTGCCGATATTAATCGTCCTGGTCTTAATTTAACTGGGTTTTTCGAGTATTTTGACCCGTCACGAATCCAAATACTAGGAAGAATGGAATTTTCATATTTGGATGGCCTCGATCCGGAAATTAGGAAAAAGAATGTTTGCGAATTATTTGCACAGAAATTCCCGGCAGTTATTATCACTCGTGGACTTGATATTAGTCAAGATATTATTGATGCTGTAACTCAATACGGTGTTGCCTGTCTTAGAACGCAAGAGCCAACGTCAAACTTTATGTCCGGAATAATTTCATATTTGAATGTTGAATTAGCGCCAAGAATCACTCGCCATGGTGTTTTAATCGAGGCTTATGGAGAAGGCGTTTTACTTTTAGGTGAAAGCGGAGTCGGAAAAAGCGAAACCGCTATTGAACTTGTAAAAAGAGGACACCGTTTAATAGCTGACGATGCTGTTGAAATTAGACGTGTTTCAAATAAAACACTTGTAGGAACTTCCCCTGAAAACATTCGTCACTTTCTTGAAGTGCGTGGTATCGGAATAATTAACGCTAGACGACTTTTTGGTATGGGCGCTGTTAAAGTAACAGAAAAAATCGATATGATTGTTAAATTAGAAAACTGGGACCCTAATAAAGTGTATGATAGAATGGGCTTAGAAGATGAATTTGCTACAATTTTAGGAATACAAGTTCCTTCACTTACAATACCGGTAAAGCCGGGTAGAAACCTTGCTATTATTTTGGAAGTTGCAGCTATGAATAATCGTCAAAAAAAGATGGGCTATAATGCAGCTCAAGAACTTATGCAAAATTTAGGAATGCCAGCGTCTGACACGGGAGACATTAGAAATTGGGACCTATATTAAGTAACTTTCTATAAAAGAGGAATACGAATGAAGTTAATCGCAGATACACATTGTCATACATGCGCATCAGATCACGCATTTTCGACAGTACTTGAAAACGCAACTTTTGCATCTCAAATCGGTCTAAAATACCTTGCAATAACCGACCATGCACCGACACTTCCTGATGCGCCACACCCATGGCACTTCAACTGTTTAAATATGATTCCTGATGAACTTTTTGGAGTCAAAATACTAACAGGAATTGAGGCTAATATTCTTGACGTCAATGGAAATATTGATATTGATGAAAGCACACTAAAAAATATGAAGTGGGTGGTAGCATCGTTACATGAGCCGGTAATGCCACCGACGGATCAACAAACTCACACGAATGCGATAATAAACACTATTAAAAATAACCTGGTAGTTGACACTATCGGACATCTTAATAGCTTTTATTTTCCATGTGACTTACAAAAAATAGTTTGCTTTTTAAAAGAATATGAAAGACCTATTGAAATCAATGAAAACTCCTTAAAAAAGCCTGCCAACATGAAAAACGCAGTTGAACTTGTTGAATTTGCTAAAAAATATGATGCAAAAGTTATCATCAATTCAGATGCGCATTTTGCCTTAAACGTTGGACAAGCCAATAATTCGTTTGCACTTTTGAATCAATTGGAGTTTCCTGAAAAGTTGATAATCAATGCAGATTTAGCTTCATTTGAAGACTACTTAAAATTGAGACTTGAAAGATTGGGGTAGCTTATGCTTAATCAAAAAGCTATTGCGGTTTACGAATACATTAAAGAGCGAATTTCAAACGATTATTCACCAACAGTGCGTGAAATATGTGCTGATTTAGACTTAAAGTCGACATCTACTGCTTTTTCATATATAAACGAGTTGTGTGAGCATGGACTTATCGAAAAACACGGAAATAAAAACCGTTCTCTTTCATTACCGGCAAATAGCGCAGTAGTGCCAATTTTAGGGACGGTTGCCGCCGGTACACCAATTTTAGCATATGAAGATATTCAGGGCTATGTATCGTGTTGTAATTATAAGGGCAGTATTAACGACTTGTTTGCACTTCGCATAAAAGGCGAGAGTATGATTAATGTCGGAATCCTAGACGGGGACATTGTCATTGCTAAAAAAACTGCTGTAGCTGAAAATGGAACTATTGCTGTTTGCATGGTTGATGAAGAAGCGACAGTTAAAAGATTTTTTAAAGAGAATGGTCACTACCGATTGCAACCTGAAAACGATGATTTTAACCCCATTATTGTCGACCATGTTACAATATTAGGTGTACTTGTTTCATGCGTTCGATATTATTAGTAAGCGTATTATTACACGTGTTTAACACAGTTTTTAGGAGGAATTAGGTTGACATATAAAAAAGCTGAAGAGTATATTCATTCGCTTGAAAAGTTTGGCTCAAAATTAGGGCTTGAAAGAATTACGACGCTTTTAAATTATTTAGGAAATCCACATAAAAAACTCAAGTTTGTTCATATTGCAGGAACAAATGGCAAAGGCTCAACAGTTGCAATGAGTTCTAAAATACTAAGATACTCAGGATATAAAGTTGGAATGTATATTTCACCTTTTGTTATAGATTTTCGTGAACGGTTTCAAATTAACGGAAAAATGATAGAAAAACAGGAATTTGCGGACTTAATTGAACGTATAAAACCATTTGCAGATAAAATGGAGAAAAATGGCGAGCAGGTCACAGAATATGAAATAATAACTGCACTTGCGTTTTTATTTTATTATCAGAATAAGTGTGATATCGTTTGCTTGGAGGTAGGACTAGGTGGCACTTACGATGCTACTAACGTTATAGATACACCTCTAGTTGCTATTATAGCCTCGATATCGCTCGACCACACCACAGTCTTAGGCAATACCATAGCACAAATTGCAGCACAAAAAGCAGGTATTATTAAAAAAAATACGACAGTTGTGACGTATCCATGTCAAGAAACGGATGCTATTTCTGTGTTTATGGAACAATGTGAAAAAACAAGTAGTACGCTTATTGTACCAAATTCAAACAATGTAGAAATTTTAGAAGATGGAATATTAGGCTCTAAATTTATTTATGGCACACAAAAATACTCACTAAAACTTATCGGCACACATCAAATTTATAATGCGATTGCGGTTATTGAGGGCATGCGAGTATTAGCAAAAAAAGGGTTTGCAATAAGCGAAGAAAATATTAAAAAAGGTCTTAAAAGTGCAACTTTTCCGGCTAGATTTGAAATTTTTTCTAAATCCCCGGTAGTTATTTTAGATGGAGCGCATAACTCACAAGCGGCACTGTCTTTAGCAAACAGCTTAGACAAGCTTCAAGTAAGCCGACTAGTTTGCATTATCGGCATAATGGCAGATAAAGATTACAAAACAGTCGCACGACTTATCTCGACTCGTTGCAACAAAGTCATAACTATACCGGTAAATAACCCACGTGCAATTAATAATAAAGTTCTTGCTGATTATATGAAACAATATTGCGACAACACAGTCGCTGAAGATAACTTGGAAAAAGCTTTTTATGATGCACTTGATTTTGCACAAACAGATGGCGGTATAATTGTATGCGGTTCTTTTTATATGGCAAGCGAAATGAGAAAAATAATAAAAATTTGGGTTAAATCCAAATAATGACAAAATTTTCACTTATAAAGCAGTATCATTATGTTATATGATACTGCTTTTTCTTTTTGCATATTTTTTTAGCACTGTCATATAGCGTAATTAATTGATATGCTTTTACTTTTTTGCAATAAGGTAGAGTAAAGCATCTCGTTAAATTTCGTTACAGCTGCTTTTTTGAAGGAGGAATTTAAAATGGTGACAATTGAAAACACCAAAGACACAATCATTGCCTATATCTCTGGGGATATAGACCATCACACAGCAAAAGGGGTCAGAGAAAGAATTGATGGCACGATAGAAATTGGAATGCCAAAGCATTTAGTACTGGATTTTAAAAACGTAACATTTATGGACAGCAGTGGAATTGGACTAGTTATGGGCAGGTATAAACTTATGGAATCGGTTGGTGGTGATGTAAAGGTCAGTAATGCTTCAGCACACATCAAAAAAGTAATGAAACTTGCGGGGTTAGATAGACTTGCAGTGTTTTGTGATTAAGTAGCAAAAGGAGAATCAATATGAAGATTGTAAACGAAGTTAAAATAAACTTTTTAAGTAAATCAGCAAACGAAGCATTTGCAAGAACAGCAGTTTGTGCTTTCTTGTCGCAGTTAGATCCAACTGTTGATGAAGTAGTTGACGTTAAAACTGCTGTCAGTGAAGCGGTGACTAATTCGATTGTGCATGCTTATAAAGAGACGATTGGTAAAATTGTTATGACAATGCGCATATTGGAGGATAATACTATATACATAAAAATAAAAGATAATGGCTGTGGTATTGATAACATTAAAATGGCAATGACACCGTTATTCACAACTGCAAAAAATGATGAACGTGCTGGGCTTGGTTTTGCAGTTATGGAATCCTTCATGGATAAAGTTAAAGTCTATTCTGATACTGGTAAAGGCACTAGTGTTATAATGACTAAAAAATTAAATTCACGAGATTTTTATGATTAAGCTTGATGGCGAAAAAGATATCTTTGTCAAGGAAAATTTGGGGCTTGTTCATTTATGTGCCAACAAAATGCGAGGTCGGGGTATTGAATATGACGACTTATATGGAGCTGGCTGCATGGGACTTTTAAAAGCTATCAATGGTTTTGATGAAAGCCGGGGCGTTGCTTTTTCAACCTATGCTGTGCCGGTTATTTTAGGCGAAATAAAACGTCTTTTTCGAGATGGCGGAGCTTTAAAGGTAAGTCGAAGTCTTAAGGAATTATCCATGCGTGCAGTCAGAGAAAGAGAAAAATATATCGCTGTTAATTTTAAAGAGCCAACTATATCTATACTTGCTAATTTACTTGGAGAATCAGTAGAATTAACAGTAGAAGCACTAGGTGCAAGTCTTCCGCCAATGTCACTTACTGATAATGGCGACGATGACCAAACAACGCAAATGGACATTCCAGTACCGGACACGCAGGACAGTATTGCTGATATTATTTCTTTAAAAGAGGTTATCAAACATCTTGACCCGCAAGATAGGACATTGATTTTTTTACGCTATTTTAAAAATAAAACTCAAACACAAACAGCAAAACAGTTAGGACTTTCACAAGTCCAGGTATCACGGCGAGAAAAAAAGATTTTAACAATACTAAAAAATATGCTATGTGAATGAAAAAAGTGCTTGCTGAATTAAAAGGCAGGCACTTTCGTTTTTTATTTTTAACTTTGTTATTAACATTTTTATTTGTGCAATTATAACAAAACGGAGTTATTTAAAAGTAAATAGTAGCATTACGGTGTAAAACAGAGTATTTTAAAGCATTCAGGTAACAGTTTGAAACTAAAATTGCATTATAAGTGTTTTTATATGGAATAATGCGAAAAATTCAAGAATTTTTTCAAAAACACTTGACATTTCAATCAAAAAGCCTTATATTATTACTTGTTATTTTTGTGTCTAAAAAATACATTGGTAAAAATTAATATCGTATGCGTCGCTGTGATTTGTGCTATGCACAATGAAGCCTTTTGCGGGCGGTGATGTCAAAAGATATTGGGGCATATGCTTTTATTAAGTTTTATGAAATAGAGCAATATATTCATAAAAATAGTTTAAAGCATAGCTAAATCCGCAAAGGGGGATACAATAATGAGTGAAAAAAAATTACTCGAACTCAAAAATATTGTCTTGGATTATGACCAAGACAGAATCTTAGACAACATCAATCTCTATATAAGGGATAAGGAATTTGTCACGTTATTAGGACCATCAGGCTGTGGAAAAACAACAACTCTTAGAATAATAGGTGGCTTTGTTAATCCTGATAAAGGCGACGTGCTTTTTGAAGGCAAGAAAATAAACGATGTGCCACCACATAAACGCCCTGTCAACACGGTGTTTCAAAGGTATGCACTTTTTCCACATTTGAATGTATTTGAAAATGTTGCGTTTGGATTAAGGGTGCAAAAACTAGAAAAAAAAGAAATTAAAAACCGTGTTACAAAAATGCTCGAAATTGTTGATTTGAAAGGTTTTGACAAGAGAAAAGTCACAAAACTTTCAGGCGGTCAACAACAGCGTGTAGCAATTGCAAGAGCGCTTGTTATGCGTCCGAAAATCTTACTACTTGATGAGCCTTTAGGTGCATTGGATTTAAAGTTACGTAAGGAAATGCAGCTTGAATTAAAGCAGATTCAACAGCAGCTAGAAATAACATTTGTTTATGTAACACATGACCAAGAAGAGGCACTTTCAATGTCGGATACCATTGTGGTAATGAAAGACGGAGAAATCCAGCAAATTGGAACGCCACAGGATATTTATAACGAACCTAAAAATGCGTTTGTTGCCGATTTTATTGGAGAGAGCAATATATTTGATGGCATATTTGTAAAAGACTTTGTTGTAAGCTTTTGCGGAAAAACTTTCCCGTGCGTTGATAAAGGATTTACTTCTAATCTTCCTATTGATGTTGTTATAAGACCGGAAGACCTACTAATCACGACTAAAGAACAAGGCATGGTTGTCGGCACAGTAACTTCAGTAGTGTTTAAAGGCGTACATTACGAGATGAATATTAACTGTGATGGGCTTGACTGGGTGGTGCATTCGACAAAATGCAAAAATGTCGGAGAGGAAGTAGGACTTTCCTTTACAGATGAAGATATTCATATTATGAATAAGCTATTTAAAGGTAATACAAATAAAGTTAGTGCAACGGTTATTGATGAAGATACTATTGAATTTTTGGGAGTTTCATTTGTTAGAAAGTCACATGGATTTACTAACAATGTTATGCTAACGATAAGTCCAAAAATCATTACAGTTGTTTCGCAAGACCTTGCAGATATAACGGTATATCTTGAATCATTAATATATAAAGGTGCGTTTAATGAGCTTATTGTGTTTGTTTATTCAGCAAATATGGAGCTTATGGTGCATTCACAAAGCGACGAACAGTTAGCTACAGATATCGGCATAAAATTTGATTTTGACAAAATCGAAATTGAACAGCTTAATAATGACGAGGAGGTGTAGACTTGAAAAAAAGTCATACTGCACTTCCATATGTGCTATGGAGTATAGCCTTTACGGTTATACCTTTAATGTTAATCTTCTTTTTTGCTTTTACGACAAAATCCGGTGGGTTTACACTCGCCAACATAGAAAAAATCGGCAAATACACACCTGTTTTAATTAAAACTTTAAACCTTGGGGCAATTGCCACACTGATTTGTTTTATTATTGGATATCCATTGGCTTATTTAATTTCACGTGCTAGCGAAAAACATCAGAAAATCCTTTTGATGTTGGTTATGCTTCCAATGTGGATGAACTTTTTACTCAGGACATATGGTTGGATGACACTTTTAGAAAACGAGGGAATCTTAAACAAGATTTTCGGTATTATTGGATTGGGACCATTCAATATGATTGATAATCAGGGCGCAGTAGTTTTGGTTATGGTTTACAACTATTTGCCGTTTATGATACTGCCACTCTGTTCGATAATGGTCAAAATTGATAAATCAGTTATAGAGGCTGCACAGGATTTAGGCGCTAATTCATTTAATATCTTGTTAAAAGTTTTATTGCCATTAAGTGTACCCGGGATTGTGTCTGGATTAATTATGGTTTTTGTTCCATCGATTTCAACGTTTATTATTTCAAGAATGGTTGGTGGCGGAAACAATAAACTTATCGGAGATATTATTGAGGCACAAATTTTTGGAAACACGTACAATCCTTATGTTGCGTGTGCAATATCGCTTGTTTTAATGATAGTGATGTTGCTTATTATGGCGGTACTAAATTCTCTGGACGATGAAGATGTGGAGGGAATGCTAGTATGAAAAAGATTCTCAACAACGTTTTTCTAGTCATTGCTTTCCTCTTTTTATATGCACCGATTTTTGTAATGATTGTTTTTTCATTCAACGAATCAAAAAGCAGAGCAAACTTTACAAATTTCACGTTTAAATGGTACAAAGAGCTTTTTCAAAATGACTTAATTATTAATTCGTTTTTTAACACACTTTTTGTTGCAGTAATTGCATCTATTGTTGCAACTCTTATTGGAACAATAGCGGCTGTTGGAATAAGCGGTATGAAAAAGCGTTCTCGTGGAATTGTTATGAATATGACGTACATTCCGGTTATTAATCCTGAAATTGTTACAGGAATATCACTGATGATGTTTTTAATGTTCATTGGTGGTGTAATTGGTGTAGAATTAGGATTTTGGAGCGTGCTTATTTCACACATAACATTTTGTATGCCTTATGTTGTTTTAAACGTTTTACCAAAATTAAGACAAGTTGATGCTAGTGTTTATGAAGCGGCAGTAGACTTAGGATGTAGTCCTTTTAAGGCGTTTTTTAAGGCGGTTTTGCCAGAAATAATGCCAGGAATTTTTTCCGGTTTTCTTATGGCTTTCACATTTTCGCTTGACGATTTTGTAATCACATATTTTACAAGTGGCAGTTCATATCAAACGTTGCCTGTAACAATCTATGCTATGACACGCAAAAAAGTAAGCCCGGAAATTAATGCCCTTTCAACAATAATGTTTTTAATAGTTTTAGCACTATTGTTAATAATGAATATTCATGGCTCAAAGGCTTCAAAAAAAGAAAAATATGAATAAATGTAGAAATTATAAACAGCGTAAAGTGGCAGGGATAAACTCTGTCACTAATTAAGAAGGAGATTGATAAATGTTGAAAAAGATTGTTTCATTATGTTTGGTTTTATCTTTTGCAATGGCTTTTTTTACAGTGCCATTATTTGCAAAGGATAACGTAAAGACCACGTTGAAGGTTTACAATTGGGGCGAATATATTTCAGACGGTGCAGATGAGACGATGGATGTTATTGCCGAATTTGAAAAACACTATCCCGATATCGACGTAGATTATCAAACATTTGGTACAAACGAAGAAATGTATGCTAAAATTGCAAGTGGCTCTGCAGAATATGATGTTATTATTCCGTCTGACTACATGATATCTAAAATGATTAAAGGTGACTTGCTTGCAAAAATCGACTACAACAATATTCCAAATTATATGTTTATCGACAGGGAATTTAAAAATTTGGAGTTTGATCCTAAAAACGAGTATTCAGTACCGTACACTTGGGGTACAGTAGGCATTATTTATAACAAAAAAATGGTTAGTGAAACAGTTGACAGTTGGGACATGTTGTGGAATGAAAAATATAAAAACAAGATATTGATGTTTAACAATTCACGAGATGCTTATGGTATTGCACTTAAAAAACTAGGATACTCGCAAAATACAACCAATAAAGATGAAATTGATCAAGCAACAGAGCTACTAAAAGAGCAAAAAACTGTTATTAAGAGTTATGTTATGGATGAGATTTTCGATAAAATGACTATAGGCGAAGCGGCTCTAGCTCCATATTATGCAGGGGACGCCATTACAATGATTAAAGATAACCCGGATTTAGCTTTTGTTGTACCTAAGGAAGGCTCTAATAAATTCGTTGACTCTATGGTTATTGCAAAATCCTCAAAGAATAAAGCTATTGCTGAAACTTTTATCGATTTTATGTTGGAACCTGAAGTTGCAAAAGCAAACATCGAATATATTGGCTATTCAACACCAATGTCGCTTGTTAGAGATATGCTTGATAAAAACCTTAGAGAAAGTCCTATATCATATCCTGAGTCTGAAGTTTTAGCAAGATGTGATACCTTTTTGGATTTACCTGAAGAAACAAACGAATATATAAGTGAATCGTGGAATGACGTTATGGCATATGGTAGCAACAATGTCGTTACTCTTATAATACTTGTGGTTATTGTTTTAGCAATTGCCGCTGGAGTTATCTTCTTGTTTATAAAAAGAAAAAATTCAAAATAGTATTAGTTTAATTTTTTAAAAACATTATGGTTTTAAACGTTGCAAAACTTTAATTTATGTGAGAATGCTTTTTTAAAAAGCATTCTCATAATAAACTACACCAGGTTTAATATTAATTAAGCTATTCACAAAAAAAGCTTGACAAAAGTTAGTAACTGTGTTATTATAGTTAAGAAAACAAAGCAGAACAACAGTGACGTTCTCACCCTGATGTTTTTATATCAAGGGTCAATATTATAAAAGATGGGTTTTTCCTATCTGATTAAGTATTGAAGACGTGGACTGTAAGGTCTACGTTTTGTTTATTATTATGGCATGGAGGTGCTTTATTATTAGCAAAAATAATGAATTGCTCATCAACGAAGAAATTCGTGATAAAGAAATCCGCGTCGTTGGCGCAGATGGAAGTCAGCTTGGTATTATGTCTTCACGAGATGCTTTCAAACTTGCAGTAGAACAAGGTCTTGATCTTGTTAAAATTGCTCCTCAGGCGGCACCGCCTGTTTGCAGAATTATGGATTATGGAAAATTCCGCTATGAGCAAGCTAAACGTGAAAAAGAAGCAAAGAAGAATCAAAAAGTCGTTGAAATCAAAGAAGTGAGAATGTCTTTAAATATTGACGTTCACGACCTTGAAACAAAGATTAATCAAGCAAACAAATTCCTTTCTATGGGCGATAAGGTTAAGGTATCAATAAGATATCGTGGCCGAGAAATGGCTCATCCAGAAATGGGAAAAGGCTTACTAGAGCGATTTAAAGACGCCTGTTCAGAAAATGGTGTGGTTGAAAAATCACCTAAATTAGAAGGGCGAAGCTTGGCTATGTTTATTGCATCAAAGATTGCTAAGTAGATAATTAAGGAGGAATACAAAATGCCTAAAATGAAAACACATACCGGTGCGAAAAAACGCTTTAGCCTTACTAAAAACGGTAAAGTTAAACGTGCACACGCAAATAAAAGCCATATTCTTAATAAGAAATCCACAAAACGTAAAAGAGGATTAAGAAAAGGAGCTTACGCTGATAAGACGAATGCTCCAGCTTTAAAAGTGCTTATTCCTTACAAATAATCAAATAATTGCATTACACTTATTCGGCAGCTTTTATGTAAAAGACTGACCGAGGCAACTCAAATCATATAGTGTTTATCAAATGCTATAATTAACGGAGGTAACGACTATGGCTCGTATTAAAGGAGCAATGGCTACTCGCAAGAGAAGAAACAAAGTACTTAAGCTTGCAAAAGGATATTGGGGCGGAAAAAGTAAGTTGTTTAAAACTGCAAAAGAAGCAGTAATGAAATCGGGACAATATGCTTATATAGGACGCAAACTGAAAAAACGTGATTTTAGAAGATTGTGGATTACAAGAATTAACGCTGGTTGTAAAATGAATGGAATGAATTACTCAACATTCATGAACGGCCTTAACAAAGCCGGTATTGCATTAAACCGCAAGATGCTTTCTGAAATTGCTATCAACGATAAAGCTGCGTTCACAGCATTATGTGAAAAAGCAAAAGCTGCATTAATCTAATAATTATGAACGCCCGCGTCTGTCGACTCGGGCGTGTATTAATTTTAATCCTAGTACCGGGAGGCGAGATAATTGGATTTTCTTAGTTCACGTGAGAATAAAAATATTAAAGAATACGTAAAACTGTTGACTCAAAAAAAATATCGTGACCTGACAGATAAGTTCGTTATTGAAGGTATTAAGCTTGTGTTAGAAGCACAAAAAAGTACTTTGCACTTTGAAATGGTTTTTGTAACTCAAGAATGTATAGAAAAACATAGTGATGAGTTAGAAAAGCTTTTTCAAACAACCCAAGTCTTTATTATTGATGAAACATTGGAAAATAAACTTTCATTATCACAGTCTTTGCAAGGAATTTATGCTGTTTTAAAAAAACCACAGCAAACACTTGACGAAAGTGATATAATAGGTGGTGGAAAGTATGTTTGCTTGTGCGATTTACAAGACAATGGGAATGTCGGAACGATTATAAGAGCTGCTGAGGCGATTGGCATTGATGGCGTTGTAATCTCCGACCAAAATTGCGATATATTTAGTATTAAAACTGTTCGTGCAACGATGGGCAGTGTCTTTCGCTTACCTATTTTGATAAGCACTGATGTTGCTAATCTCATAAAAACTGCTGGAGCTAGTGGCGTGCAAACCATTGCAACAGTTGTAAACCCTAATGCAAACGATATTTTACAAACGGAGTTTTCAAAAAACGTCTTAGTTTTAATTGGTAACGAGGGGAATGGACTTCCACAAGATTTGATTTCACTTTGCAAAGAAAAAGTTACAATTAAAATGCAAGGAAAAGCAGAGTCTCTTAATGCCTCAATGGCGGCGGCTCTTGTGATGTGGGAATTATCAAAATGATTTTATGAAAAAGGACGGTGTAAAACAATACAAGTTTAAAACATGTATTTCAACTTATGAAAAATGCTATTTATTATGTATGGCTATCTCGACTTTTTCCGCTTGGAAGTGACAAACCCAACCAAATATTATTGCACTATGATAATATTGAGGATTTTTACAAACTCGATAAAGAAAAGATGTTCAGTGCTAATTTCTTAGATAAAGATGACGTCAATAGAATTAAAAGTACCTCCCTTGCTACTGCTGAAAAAATTCTTAAAGATTGCGAAGAATTAGACATAAAACTCACTACAATTGCAGATGATAACTATCCTGCTCGTTTAAGATATATTTATGCACCACCGGTTGTTCTTTACTACAAAGGAGACATAGATGGACTAGATGATGAACTCGTTTTGACAGTAGTCGGTACTCGAAAACCATCAGATTATGGCTTGTATGTCGCACAAAGAATGAGCGCTGAATTTGCACAAGCTGGAGCAGTTGTTGTTAGCGGATGCGCACCTGGAATTGATACTGCGGCACATCAAGGAGCATTAAATGCCGGAAAAAGAACTGTTGCAGTTTTAGGTTGCGGCGTTGATGTCGATTATCCTAAACAAAACACCAAGTTAAAAAATGATATACTAGTAAAAGGCGCACTTATTTCGGAAATTCCACCAAAAATCAGACCTTCAACATATGTTTTCCCCGTAAGAAACAGAATTATGGCAGGACTTTGCGATGGAGTTGTAGTAGTAGAAGCACCAATTAAAAGCGGGTCATTAATAACTGCTGAACATGCTGCTGAACAGGGAAAAGATTTGTTTATGGTGGCACCAACAAACATATATAGCAGTAGTTTCATGGGCGTTGCTAGATATATAAGAGATGGTGCAATAACGGTTATGTCCTCAAAAGATGTTTTGTCAGAATATTATAATAAATATGCAGCAAAGCTTGACGCATTAAGAATGGTCAGTGAGGCACAGCTTAATAATAAAAAAGAAGAACTTAAAAACAGTCCTCAAAAGAATACTGTACCAAAAAAGGACGACACACAAAAAGTAGAGCAACAACAAAATAGTGAAAAGTTATTGGCTTCGATTGTTGCTAGTTTGGACGAGTTGTGCTTAAAAGTGTACAATTCACTTGATGATACACCTTTACATATTGATGAAATTATTGAAAAAAGCGATATTACTATGAATCAGTTCTTTTCAACTGTTACTAAACTTGAAATTATGGGTATTGTAGAATCGTATGCAGGTAGAAGATATGGTAAAGTTAATAAAGTAGGCGTAGATAAATTATAATAGGAGAAAATATTTACAGCTAATTCATTTTTTAAAGAAGTGTTTTTGCATTTTGAGAGGTACTATTAAGGTGTTTACGTATACATGTGAAGATAAATACAACATCACATATCGCAGTGCGAAGATAGGAGATAATAAATGGCTAAAAATTTAGTTATCGTTGAGTCACCTGCTAAAGGCAAAACAATAAAAAAATATTTAGGTAAGAATTTTGAGGTTATAGCCTCAATGGGACACGTTCGGGATTTGCCAAAATCAAAACTCGGGATTGATGTTGAAAACGATTTTGAGCCTAAGTATATAAACATAAGAAAGCAATCAGAGACTATTAAAAAACTTAAAGCAGCTGCAAAAGGCTGTAAAGAAATATATCTCGCAACTGACCCGGACCGTGAAGGCGAAGCAATTTCATGGCACTTAGCTTATATATTAGGTGTTAGTATGGACAAGCCTGCAAGAGTTACTTTTAACGAAATAACAAAAGCGGGAGTTAGCTATGGTATGGCTAATCCACGCAAAATCGATATAGATTTAGTAGATGCTCAACAAACTAGAAGAATGCTTGATAGGCTTGTAGGATACAAAATAAGTCCGTTTTTGTGGAAAAAAGTGAGAAGTGGACTATCAGCAGGACGTGTTCAATCAGTTGCTGTTAGAATTATTGTTGATCGTGAAAATGAAATAAACGCATTTGTTCCCCAGGAATACTGGTCAATAGAGGCGACGTTACAAACAATGGACTCTTGTGGAAAATTTACCGCTAAATACTATGGTAAAGACAACAATAAAGTCGATATTTTAAATGAAGAACAAGCAAATGAAGTCTTAAAAGAAGTGGATAATGCAGAATTTATAGTTAAAAGCATAAAAAAGGGAGTTAGGAAAAAGTCTCCGGCACCACCATTTACTACTTCTACTTTGCAACAGGAAGCATCACGCAAGTTAGGTTTTCAAGCAAGAAGAACAATGTCAATAGCACAACAGTTATACGAGGGTGTTGATGTGGAGGGCTATGGCGCAATTGGACTTATAACATATATGAGAACGGATTCGCTTAGAATTTCTGATGAAGCAAGAGCAGCAGCTTACATGTACATTGAAAATAAATATGGTGAGAATTATATTCCGTCTACACCTCGTGTTTATAAAACAAAGAAAAATGTGCAAGATGGGCATGAGGCTATCAGACCGTCTTTACCAGAAATTACTCCGGAAGCTGTAAAAAGTTCGCTATCAAGTGAACAATATAAGCTCTACAAACTTATTTGGGAAAGATTTATTGCAAGTCAAATGTCAAATGCACTGCTTGACACGGTTTCAGTATCAATTGATGCTAATAATCACACCTTTAAAGCCTCTGGGTTTTCTGTTGAGTTTGATGGTTTTATGACTTTATACGTTGAGGGAAAAGACGATGCCGATGAAGAAGAAGGAGTTTTGCCAAAAATGAGTGAGGCAGAAAAGTTAAAGCTTCTTGACATCGCAAACAATCAACATTTTACGCAGCCTCCTCCACGTTTTAGTGAGGCATCACTGATTAAATTTTTAGAAGAAAAGGGCATTGGACGACCTAGTACTTATGCTCCGACTATTGGAACAATACTAGCAAGAAATTATGTTGAACGTGAGCAAAAGCAGCTTAAGCCGACAGCGTTAGGACAAGTAACGACAGAAATCATGCTTGAAAATTTTGCTAAGATAGTTGACCCTGATTTTACAGCTAGTATGGAACAAGATTTAGATATAGTTGAAGATGGAAAAAAAGAATGGAAACAAGTAATCAGGGAGTTTTATGGTGACTTTAGTAAGGCTCTTGAAAAAGCAGAACTAGAAAACGATGGCGAACGCATTAAAATTCCAGATGAAGTTACAGATGTTGTTTGCGAACTTTGTGGTAAAAACATGGTAGTTAAATCGGGCAGATTCGGTAAGTTTTTAGCGTGTCCTGGATATCCTGACTGTAAAAACACTAAAAAAATTGTAACTGAAACAGAAGGAACTTGTCCGCTGTGTGGTGGGAAAATATTAGAGAAAAAATCTAAAAAGGGAAAGAAATTCTTTGGTTGCGAGCATAACCCTGATTGTGCATTTTTATCTTGGGACTCGCCAATAAAGGACACTTGCCCACAGTGCAATAAAACATTGCTTAAAAAAGGTGGAAAAGCCGGAAAAATATATTGCTCAAATGAAAATTGTGATTATGAAAGAGGCTTGAAAGATTAATGAAAGTTAGTGTTATCGGAGCAGGTCTTGCAGGAAGTGAATGCGCTTATAAGCTTGCACAGCTTGGAATAAATGTTGATTTATATGAAATGAAACCTCAAAAACGCTCACCGGCACATTCGCAAGACACTTTTGCGGAGCTAGTTTGTTCTAATTCACTTAAAGCAGCAAGAATTGATTCAGCAGCCGGACTTTTAAAAGAAGAAATGCGACTTTTAGGCTCAATTTGTATAGAAAGTGCAAGGCTTAACGCTGTTGCGGCAGGTGGAGCTTTAGCAGTAGACAGAAATAACTTTTCTGATTATATAACTACAAAGATAAAAGAAAATCCAAATATTAATATAATTGAGGGCGAAGTAAAACACATTCCTGACGGAATTGTGGTTATTGCAACAGGTCCACTTACTTCGCAGGCACTTTCGGCTGAAATAGAGTCTTTTTTAGGTAGCAATGGACTATGCTTTTTTGATGCAGCAGCTCCAATCGTGGAAACTGCAAGTATAGACATGCAAACAGCATTTTTAGCCTCAAGATACGCAAAAGGCGATGACGATTATATCAATTGTCCTATGAATAAACAAGAATATGAATTTTTTTATAATGAACTTGTTAATGCTGAATCTGTTGAGTTAAAAGAGTTTGA
>JAVWHI010000003.1:0-27249 GCA_036640155.1 Oscillospiraceae bacterium
TGGCACTCGCAAATGGGTGTGACACGCAAAAATTAAAATATGGACATCGTGGAGCAAATCAACCGGTAATGGATTTAGAGCGTGATAGGACATATGTTACAAGTCAAAATCACGGTTACGCTGTTGTAAGTGACACATTACAACAAAATATCGGCAAAGTAAGTCATGTTAATGCAAACGACCAAAGTTGTGAGGGAATAACCTATTATAATTGTCCTGCATTTACTGTGCAGTTTCATCCAGAGGCTTGTGCCGGTCCACAGGACACAGCATACTTATTTGATAAGTTTGTAATTTCTTTAAATGCAAAAAGGATAGGTGAATAATAATGCCCTTAAAAAAAGGAATAAAAAAAGTTTTGGTTATAGGATCAGGACCAATAGTTATAGGACAAGCTGCCGAGTTTGACTATGCCGGTACACAGGCTTGCCGCGCACTAAAACAAGAGGGGTTAGAGGTTGTTCTAGTCAATTCAAACCCTGCAACTATTATGACAGACAAGGCTATGGCGGACACTATTTATGTTGAGCCACTAACGCTTGATGTTATTAAGAGAATTATCATTAAAGAAAAGCCTGACAGCTTACTTTCGACTTTAGGAGGTCAAACTGGGCTTACTTTATCTATGCAGCTTGCAAAAGAGGGCTTTTTAGAAGAACATAACGTAAAATTACTGGGAGCTAATCCAGAAACCATAGATAAAGCTGAAGACCGACAACTTTTTAAAGATACAATGCAAAAAATCGGAGAACCTTGTATACCTTCAAAAGTTGTAGAAAACGTCCAAGATGCTGTAGCTTTTGTAAACGAAGAAATAGGGTTTCCTGTTATTATTCGTCCGGCGTTTACACTAGGTGGCTCAGGCGGTGGAATTGCACAAAACGAGCAGGAACTAAAAGAGATTGCACAAAACGGTTTAAGACTTTCACCAATTACGCAAATCTTAGTGGAAAGATGTATTTCCGGGTGGAAAGAAATTGAGTTTGAAGTTATTCGTGATGGTAAAGGCAATGTTATAACTGTTTGTAGTATGGAAAACCTTGACCCGGTTGGCGTGCATACAGGAGACAGCATAGTTGTTGCACCTGCTGTGACGTTATCGGATAAAGAATATCAGATGTTGCGAACGGCCTCTATTAATATTATTTCCGAACTTAAAGTTGAGGGTGGTTGCAATTGTCAATTTGCACTACACCCTGAATCATTTGAATATGCAGTTATTGAGGTTAACCCACGTGTTTCACGTTCGTCAGCACTTGCCTCAAAAGCAACAGGATATCCAATAGCAAAGGTTGCAGCAAAAATTGCAATAGGATATACACTAGATGAAATCATTAATGCAGTCACAGCAAAGACATACGCATGTTTTGAACCGGCACTTGATTATTTAGTTGTTAAATTTCCACGATGGGCATTTGATAAGTTTGTTTACGCTAAAAGAACGCTTGGAACTCAGATGAAAGCAACAGGCGAGGTTATGAGTATAGGCACGTCATTTGAGCAAGCGATAATGAAAGCAGTTCGTGGGATTGAGCTAAAACTTGACACGCTAAACTTACCAAAATTACACGATAAAACTGATGAAGAGATAATATCTCTTTTAGCTAACATTGATGACGAGCGTATGTTTGTCACTTTTGAGGCGGTAAAAAGAGGAATACCTTTTGAAAAAATTCACGAGATAACAATGATTGACGAATGGTTTTTAGGAAAATTTAAAAACTTATGTGATCTTGAAAAGTGGCTTGCTACCGGACAATTAACCGATGAAAAGTACATGCAGGCAAAAAAATGGGGATATTTAGATTCAACTATTGAAAGAATATCAGGTAAAAAAATAGCAAACAAAAAGGCGGCATCGTTTAAAATGGTTGACACATGTGCTGCTGAATTTAAAGCACAAACGCCATACTTTTATTCAACATATGATGAGCAAAATGAAGCTCTTGAATTTATTGCACGACAACCAAAAAAGAAAAAGAAAGTTATTGTTTTTGGCTCGGGGCCTATAAGAATAGGACAAGGAATCGAATTTGATTACTGCTGTGTTCACTGTGTTTGGGCGTTAAAAGAAGAAGGGTATGAAGCGGTAATTGCAAACAACAATCCAGAAACCGTTTCAACTGACTTTGATACCGGTGATAGACTTTATTTTGACCCACTCACACCAGAAGACGTAAAAAACATTATAGACACCGAACAACCTTTTGGCGTAGTAGTTCAATTTGGCGGACAAACTGCAATAAAACTTACGTCGTATCTTGCTAGTCTTGGTGTAAATATTCTCGGTACATGTGCTGACAGTATTGATGCCGCAGAGGATAGAGAACGCTTTGATGCAGTTTTAGAAAAATGCAACATTCCACGTCCTCAAGGCGACACTGTTTTTACAACCGAAGAGGCGTTAAATGTTGCAAACAAGTTAGGATTTCCTGTTTTATTACGTCCTTCATACGTTTTAGGCGGTCAAAATATGATTATTGCTTACTGTGAAGAAGACGTTAGCGAATACATGCAAATAATAACCTCAGAATTTCTAGAAAACCCTGTGCTAATTGATAAGTACCTCATGGGAATTGAAGTTGAAGTTGATGCTATTTGTGACGGAACAGATTATCTAATTCCAGGAATAATGGAGCATATCGAACGTGCTGGCGTGCATTCAGGCGACTCAATTTCTGTTTATCCTGCTCAAAACTTATCACAAAGAATAAGAGCAACAATTATCGACTACACTGGAAAACTAGCACGTGAGCTTAATGTTATAGGTCTTATGAATGTTCAGTATGTCGTTTATAATGACGAAGTGTATGTTATTGAAGTAAACCCACGTTCTTCTAGGACAATTCCATATATTAGCAAAGTTACGGGCGTTCCAATGGTAGACATTGCTACTAAGATAATGTTAGGAGCAAAACTTCAAGATATGAGTTATGGAATAGGTCTTTACCCTGCTTCTGACTATGTTGCAGTAAAAGTTCCAGTGTTTAGCTTTGAAAAATTACACGATGTAGACACGCAATTAGGTCCGGAAATGAAATCAACCGGCGAAGTTTTAGGAATTGCTAAAACATTTGAAGAAGCTTTATTAAAAGGACTAGTCGCAGCTGGAAACAGTCTAAAATCAACCGGCGGTGTGTTTATTTCAGTACGTGACCAAGACAAACAGGAAGTTATTTTAGTTGCAGAAAAATTTGAGGCAATGGGTTTTGATATTTACGCAACATCAGCAACAGCAAATACACTTAATAAAAACATGATTGCAACAAGTGTTGTTAGAAAAATATCTGAAGATGAGAACAATAATGTCCTCACGCTTTTAAATAGCGGTAAAATCGATTATGTTATCTCTACATCACAAAAAGGCAGAATGCCGGCAAGGGATAGTGTGAAAATCAGACGTAAAGCAGTGGAAAGAGGTATTGTTTGTTTGACTTCTCTTGATACAGCAAACGCTATGGCAAATTGCATCGCTTCAGGAAAATCTGTAGCTGACGTTGAGCTTGTTGATTTAACAAAAATATAAAAAAAAATAGGACAAGGATGGTATAAACATCCTTGTCCAAATAAAAAGGGAAAACAACTTTGTACAGTCAAAGTCAAAAAACGTAAACTTACTAAAGAGATAAAGTTATAGAAGAAATGAGAAAGAAAATCTATAATGGAATAATAAAACTCATTAACAGGGAAGGGAAAATCTCTGTTACGAGAAAATATTGAAACCAAATAAAATCCATTAACTCTAAAGTATTATTAGTATATCACATACATACAAAAGATGCAAGCTTTTTTTTAAAACAAAAGTAAAATTGCCCGATTTCGCCATTATAGATTAAAACATATAACTAATTCAGTGCAAAATAACCATTTTTATAAAGGGATAAAAAATATTTATACAAATTCCTTGACAAACACTCGCTATTCCTATATAATTGAATGGCATAGTATTAGAGGTGTAAATATGTATATTGAATTAAAACAAGTATTTGAAATTGTTGGTGAGCAATCCACAATTGATCATACAATTGACTTGTCAGATTATGAGCTGTATAACAGTAAGCCGTTTATTACGCCAATAATTATTCATGGTAAAGTTTCAAATAAAGCTGGTATTGTTTATTTTGATTATTCGACAGTCTTTACGATGGAATTGAGCTGTGACAGATGTTTGAGCATGTTCAAGCGAGAATTTTCATTTTCATTTGAACGGATTTTAGTGTCAAACCTTAACACAGATAATGATGAATATATCCTTGTGGAGGACTTCAAGCTTGATTTAGATGAGCTGGTTTTATCGGATATATTGCTGAATTTGCCTACAAAATTGCTTTGCAAGAGTGATTGTAAGGGTTTATGCGTTAAGTGCGGTATTAATAAAAACCAAAATAGCTGTCAATGCAAAGAAACAGAGATTGACCCACGATTGCAAATCCTAAGTCAATTGCTAAAATAATGTTTATGTTTATATTTTAAGGAGGTGCTAACAATGGCAGTACCAAAGAGAAAAATCTCCAAGGCAAGACGTGACAAAAGACGTTCAAGTGTATGGAAGCTAGATATGCCTGCATTTTCAAAATGCACACAATGCGGTGAATTAAAAGCTCCACATAAAGTTTGTGGTAACTGTGGCTACTATAAAAACGTTGAGGTTATCAAAAAGGAAGCATAATTGCAAAATGCTTGTCTTTTCAGCGTAATTAGTATTTTTTACTAATGCCCGGGGAAAAAGAGTTAACTCAAAAGTTGTCGCCATGTTTGTGGCGACATTTTTTGTTTCTTTATGTTTGCAAAATATTATTGCTTTAAGCAAGTTTATTTTTCATATAGAAACAAAGACTATTATTATGTACGAAAAAATAATAAAAAAGCTACAATAAACTTATTTTTGATAAGTGAGCCTTTTCAAAATAAGTTTGTGTAATCATAGTTTCAAGCCCCTAATAAATTTAGAACTTATATATTATTTAATATCTTGGTGCGACAATTAGCACATGGCAGGTTTACTCTTATCATTTTTTAGCTTTGCGAGGTAAGAGCAATCGTTAATTAAAGTTTTGTGTCGACGCAAAGCGGCAAAATGGAGTAACAATATGAGCGTTGTAATCAGCTTTGTAGATAAAAAAAGCATTGCCGAAAAGAAAAGAATAAAAGCGGGCGACACGCTCGTTTCAATAAATGGAAATCCAATAAATGATGTTTTGGATTATGATTTTTACGTTGCCGAATATGAGTTAGAATTAGAGCTTATTCAAAAGTCACGAAAAAAAACAATTCACGTTTCAAAAGATGAGTATGAAAATTTAGGACTTGAATTTGAGACCTATTTGATAGATAGACAGCGAAGTTGTCGGAATAAATGTATGTTTTGTTTTGTCGATCAAATGCCAAAAGGAATGCGTGAAACTCTTTATTTTAAGGACGACGACTCTAGATTATCATTTTTGTTTGGCAATTATATTACACTTACAAATATGGACAGAACAGAAATTGACAGAATAATAAAAATGCACATTAGCCCTATAAATATTTCAGTTCATACGACTAACCCTGAACTTCGTATTAAGATGATGTCTAATAAAAATGCAGGAGACGTTTTAAAATTCATTCCTCTTCTTGTTAACGCTTCGATTTCTATTAACTGCCAACTTGTTTTGTGTAATGGAATAAACGACGGTCAAGAACTTAAAAGAAGTCTTAATGATTTAGCAAATCTTTATCCAGGAGTTGCAAGTATTGCCTGTGTGCCGGTAGGCTTAACAAAATACCGAGAAGGATTATCGCAACTTTTACCGTATGATAAGGCTACAGCGAGTGAAGTTATAGATATAATTGAGGAGTTTTCGCAGGACTTTTATCAAAAAAACGGTGTCCGACTTGCTTATCCTGCTGATGAATTTTTTATAAAAGCAGGACGTGAGATTCCATCAAGCGATTATTATGGTGACTTTGGTCAACTTGAAAATGGCGTTGGACTTGTGGCTTCTTTGCGAGACGATTACCTAGATTTACTTAAACAAAGTAAAATAAATGAAAAGCCTAGAAATATTTCTTTAGCAACTGGTGTTGATGCAGCACCTTTTATGCAATATTTAGTTGACGAAACCAATAAAAAATGTCATAATCTTAATTGTAGAGTAATTGCTATAGAAAATGAGTTTTTCGGCAAAACTATAACCGTTGCAGGACTAGTTACTGGACAGGATTTAATTTCTCAACTTGAAAAGCAAGAATTAGGTGAAGAGCTTTTAATTCCTGCTTGTATGCTCAGAAATGAACAGGATAAATTTTTAGATGATATAACGCTTGAACAAACAAAAAAGAAACTCGCAGTTAAAATAAGAGTGGTTGAAAACGACCCTGATGATTTATATGCAGCACTTTGTGGAGAAAAAGAGTAGGCTTGTTTGTTGCCTTTTTACAAAGGCGGAATGGAGAAAAAAAGTATGTCAAAACCAATAGTTGCAGTTGTGGGACGACCTAACGTTGGAAAATCAACGTTATTTAATAAGCTTATTGGTCAGCGCCTTTCTATTGTCGAGGATACTCCCGGTGTCACTCGAGATAGAATATTTGCGGACTGTGAATGGCTTGGAAAAGAATTTTTGCTAGTAGATACCGGCGGTATTGAGCCATCAGGAAACGATGTTATACTAAATCAAATGAGAATGCAAGCACAAATCGCTATAGACAGTGCGGATGCAATAATCTTAGTGACCGACGTGCGTGATGGGGTAACTGCAACTGATAAAGATGTTGCTTCGATGCTTCAAAAAAGCGGAAAACCGGTGGTTGTTTGTGTTAATAAATGTGATAATGTAGGAGACTTACCTGCTGATTTTTATGAATTTTACAATCTGGGAATAGGCGAGCTTTATGCTGTTTCTTCTGTACATGGACATGGAACAGGTGACTTGCTTGATGCAGTTTGCGAACATTTAAACTTTGATGATAGTGATAGATATGCCGATGAATATATTAAGGTAGCTATAATAGGCAAACCAAACGTAGGAAAGTCGTCGCTTGTTAACAAAATGGCAGGTGAAGAACGTGTTATTGTTTCGGATATTGCCGGAACGACTAGAGATGCTATTGATACAGTTATAGAAAACGAATATGGCAAATATGTCTTTATAGATACTGCTGGAATAAGAAGAAAATCGAAAGTGCTTGAAAAGATTGAAAAGTACAGTGTTTTGCGAGCTTATATGGCTGTAGATAGAGCTGATGTGTGCGTTATAGTAATTGATGCTACTGAAGGTTTCACTGAACAAGACAGCAAAGTTGCCGGATATGCACATGAAGCAGGAAAAGGCTGTGTTATTGCTGTTAATAAATGGGACGCCATTGATAAGAACGACAAGACAATGAGTGAATTTAAGAAGAAGTTAGAAATAGACTTTAGCTTTATGTCATATGTTGATTTTGTTTTTATTTCTGCACTTACCGGTCAGCGTGTTAACCAATTATATGAGCAAATCAATACAGTTTATAAAAATAACAACCTAAGAATTACAACAGGTAAGCTAAATGACCTTCTTGCATATGCAACAGCGAGAGTTCAACCACCGTCTGATAAAGGTAAAAGATTAAAGATTTACTATATGACACAAGCCTCCACATGCCCACCGACTTTTGTCGCTTTTGCAAACAAAGAGGAGCTATTCCACTTTTCATATAGAAGATATCTTGAAAATCAAATACGAGAAACTTTTTCTCTTACAGGAACACCTATTCGATTTATAGTCAGAGAAAGAGAAGAGAAAAAATAACAATTGTTATCGTCAGGAGCGAGACTAGTCTATGGAACTAAATTTTTTATTAATAATAAGTATAGTTATTTGTGCATTAGTAGCATATTTAATTGGTAGCATCAACTTTGCGATTATAATTACGAAGTTAGTTAAGCATCAAGACATAAGAAAACTTGGCAGTGGAAATGCAGGAGCAACCAATGTTTTACGCACTGTTGGAAAGTTGCCGGCACTTTTTACACTTCTTGGAGATTTTTCTAAAGGAATTATCTCAGTTGTCATTGCAAGACTGGTTTTTATGCTTTTTTGCGGCGTTACCGGGTTTTACATTGGAGATTATATTGTTGCGTTTGCGGCACTTTTGGGACATGTTTTTCCGATATACTATGGATTTAAAGGCGGAAAAGGAATTTTAGTATCAGCAGGTGCGGTTTTCATTCTATCACCATTAGCACTTGCAATCGACTTGTCGATGTTTATAATTGTGACAGCTATCACTAAATATGTTTCTTTAGGGTCTATAACTGCGGCGGTTTTTCTTCCTTTGGCTATACTAGCAGCAAGTGCAATCTATGGAGGCATTGTTTTAGGAGAGGTTTTGATGGCTGTACCAATAGGAGCTTTAATTTTATATATGCACAGAAAAAACGTTGTGCGTTTAATAAAAGGTACAGAAAGCAAAATTAGTTTTAAAAGCAAAAAACAATAATGATATGTGTGTTGAAAGGATGAAGATTATGGCGAATATTATGATTTTGGGATCGGGCGGATTTGGAACTTCTCTTGCGGTTACTTTGCATAAATTTGGAAACAAAGTTGTTCTATGGTCAGCTTTTCAAGCTGAAATTGATGAAATTATCAAAAATGGCGAGAATAAAAAGTTGTTACCGGGTGTTGCAGTGGATGCGTCTATTGAGCTAACAACAGATATCAGTAAAGCGTCAGAATCGCAACTTATAATAATTGCTGTTCCATCTTTTGCAGTACGTGATGTATCAAAACAACTAGCAAAGTATATAGCAAATGATGCGATAGTTGTAAATGTAGGAAAAGGGCTAGAGCCTAACACATTGTTACGTCTTTCACAAGTTATTGAATCGGAGATAACTAAAAATGACGTTGTTGTTTTATCAGGTCCATCTCATGCTGAGGAAATAGCACGTGGAGTACCAACTACAGTTGTTGCTGCGTGCAAAAACAGAAATAGTTCAGAAACAGTTCAGGATATTATGATGAACACAAATTTACGCATTTACGTTAACGATGATATCATCGGCGTTGAATTAGGCGGAGCGTTAAAAAACATCATTGCAGTTTGTTCAGGTATATGTGATGGACTAGGACTTGGCGACAACTCTAAAGCGGCACTAATGACAAGAGGAATTGCAGAAATTGCAAGGCTTGGCATTGCAATGGGTGCAAAATCAGAAACTTTTGCCGGTCTTTCAGGAGTTGGCGACTTAATAGTAACTTGCACTAGTATGCATTCCAGAAATAGAAGAGCTGGAATTTTAATAGGACAAGGCTTGTCATCAGATGAGGCAATAAGTCGTGTAGGAATGACGGTAGAGGGTTGTCTTGCTGCAAAAACAGCGTATGAATTGAGTCAAAAACTGCATGTGGAAATGCCGATTGTTCAAGAACTTTATAACGTTTTATATGGTGATAAGGATATTAAAGTTGCACTTCATGACCTAATGGGCAGACCAAAACGTCATGAAAACGAACAAATTTGGCTTAGTTCAAAGAAATAACCTGTATTATCTATAAACGAGAGTATTATAATAAAGCACGCAGTGAGCCTATAGTCACTGTGTGCTTTATTATAATTTGATTGTTATTTTATAAAAGATGTGCTATACTATCAATATAATTATTTCAAAATTTAAAAAAACAATAAAAATATCGTTTTGGAAGGTGGCGTAAAAGGCAGTGCGGCAAAAGCACGCTGCTTAAAATATGGAAGTATCAACAAAAGAAATCCAACAAAAGCTTTTAGAAATGTTTAAAGAAATAAACGAGATATGTTTAGAAAATAAAATTGAATATATATTAATGTGTGGTAGCACATTAGGAGCATTTAGGCATAAAGGATTTATCCCGTGGGATGATGATTTAGATATTTCTATGACACGTGCTAATGCGTTAAAGCTATGTGAAATTATTAACAACAAGTACAAGGAAAAATATTTTTACCAAACAGTTTTTAACGATGAAGGTTATAACATTCTTTTTGACAAGATACGCCTTAATAACACTGCTTGCATAGAAAAAAACGGTGAGTATCACACATATCATCAGGGGCTTTTTATTGACATTTTTGTTTTAGATAATGCTCCGGTTGACCCGAAAAAGCAAAAAAAGCAGCTTGCTCAATTTAAACTATATGATGCAATTTTAAGAAATGATAGTCATGCAAATATGATAAAACACTTTGGTTTGAAAATATATATGGCTTTATTTAATCGCAAAAAGATAATTGCAAAACTGTATAAAAAAATAACTCAGTACAATTCAACTGAAACCGGATTATTAAACGCCTATTGTGATTTGGGTAATAGACGCCAGAATATTTTCAGTTATGATTATTTTTTCCCTGCAAAAGAAATTGAATTTGAGGGAATGACAACTTATGTTGCAAATCATGTTACAGAATATCTTACGACACTTTATGGCGACTATATGAAACTACCGCCGGAAAGCGACCGTGTTGGTACGCATGGAGTAATAGTTGACCTGCATAAAAACTATACGGAGTATGTCAAAAATGAACAACGTTAAAAAAATCGCTAAGATTTCATTGATTTATCTAATTGGCCAGCTCGGTAGCAAGTTTATTTCACTGATTATGCTACCGATATATACAAATTACATTTCACCGCAAGCGTATGGTGATTTTGATGTAGTGAGTGCCTTTTCAAGTGTAATTATACCATTTTTTTGCCTTGAAGTTTGGTCTGGAATGTTGCGATTTGCACTTACAACCAATGAAACTAATGAAAAGCGTAAAATTGTAAATAACAGCATGGTAATTTGCGGAGCCGGTACAATTGCAATTTTGCTTATACTTATTAGCCTTGGTGCATTTAATAAACTCGATAATTTTATTTATGTTTTAGTTTATTTCCTCACTACAATTTTGATGAATATGACCACGATATCATGTCGGGCATTTCAAGAAAACAAGCTTTATGCTATATCAGGAATGGTGAGTGTTTTTACAAATGCAATTGCCTCGATTATATGTATATTCGGATTTAAATTAGGCATACAAACGCTTTATATAGCAGCAATTGTTTCAAATTTGTCACAAATTTTGCTTGTTGAATTTAGATTAAAACTTTTGACAGGATTTAAACTTAGAAGTTTTGATTGGAAAATAGCAAAGCCTCTAATAAAATATTGCTGGCCGCTAAGCATTAATACAGTTTTTTATTTTCTGCTAACTAATGTTAACAGGGTTATAATCAGTTATTCTTTACCAAATGCTGACTATGCTAATGGTATTTACGCTGTTGCTAATAAACTCACGGTGTTAATAACGTTACTTTTATCTGTGTTTTTCATGGCATGGCAGGAAACAAACTACGGTGAAAAAGATATACAAAAACGTCATGCTCAGTGTAAAGCTGCCTATGATATTTTCATTAAGATTATTGGAATGGGAATTATAATTTTACTACCAGTAACCAAATTTTTATTCCCGTATTTAATTGGCGAAAGCTATAGTGATGCTTACAATTTGATACCATTTTTCTATCTTGCTATGTATTTTCAAGCAATTAATAATTTCACAGCCTCGTTTTTCTCAATTGAAAACAAAACGGATAAGCTTATTGTTTCAAAAATAATAGGTAGTGTCGTTAATGTCGGCGTTATATTCGCACTGATTTATGTAATAGGACTTGTTGCCTCGCCAATAGCGTTGTTAGTAAGCCAAATTGCTGTCGTTTTAATTCAGTATTTTCAGTACAGGAAGTTCATAAATGTGGGATTAGGCGTTAAAAAGATTCTATTTGTAACTCTTGTTTTTGTTTTAACTTCAGTTGTTTATTTTACGTGCTCATTGCTTGTCAACATTATTGTCGCAGTCATTTTAACAGCACTCGCTGCTTTTACATGCAAAAATGAGTTAAAACAAATCGTTGTGAAATTTATTAAAAAGGACTAAGCCTATGAAAAAGAACCTTCTATTTTTCCATTTGGATTCATTAATGTATGATGCTATTGTAGATACTAAAAACCGAAAATGTCCTATGCCATTTCTGCAAAGCCTTGTATCACAAGGGCTTCACACTGATAAATTATATTCAAAAGCACCATATACTGAAGCTGCAATTATGTCTTTATATTGTGGTTTTGATACTATGAGTTATGGCGGATACATGGAAAAGTTTGCAAATGCACCTAATATTATTTATAAAGTTTTGAAAAAAAACGATTATCGCACTTTCACAATTGGTCAAACATACGTGTTTTCTTCGGTTGAAGATTTAGGATTTAGCGATTATTATTATGCAATAGGACACGACTTTCACGCATTCTGGCCATACAGACTTAGCTATTTTAGTCCGCTATATAAACAAAACAAACTAGATGAAAATGACTATGAGTGTTTGTTTCGCATGTTTGAATCAAATATGGAAGAATGGCTATGTTTTTTACATTTAGTCATTAATAAAGATGAAAAAGTTAAGTTTCTACTCCAGTTTTGTTCAAAAATCGACATGGCTCAGAGTACAGCTGACGAATTAGAACGTCAAAAACTTATATATTTTAATGATAAAAAAAGCTATATAAATGACTTTTTAAATCAAGGATACGACCATATTCTTTTACGACTTCCCTCTTTTATGCTCGATAAAAAGGTAAAAAGCCCCGAGGCAATCGACTTTATCACAACGCAGTTTCATGATTTTGCAAAAGAATCATATAAATTCAATCAAAAGCAAAATTTAAAGTACAATCACATAAGTATACCATTTTGTTTTAAACTTCTTGCAAAAATGATAAAAAATCCAACAAAGGCAAATCTTAAATTATTTGCACGTTATTTATTAAACTATAAAGAGAGCATTTTTGACAGTGATATGATGAGTCGTTTTGAAAAAGATTATTACAATATGAAAAACGGTATGTCAATTACGTCGCACTATAATCTTTTTCTTGATTGGTATGATAATGTATACGATAAAAATTCACCGTTTGCCGCATTTTTCACTATCGACGATATCCATAATAACGAGATGTTCTTTTCATATGACAGTAATGACGTCGATGTTTTAAAGCAAGAATTAAAGCAACTTCAAGAGTTTAAAAAGACATTGCCAAAACAATATAAAGGCTCGATTTCCTATGACTATGCGATGGTGTATTTAGATAACGTACTTAAAAAAATTTATTATTCACTAAAAGAAAAGGGTATACTAGATAACAGCTATTTGGTTTTGACCTCTGACCATGGTTTTTCTTTCAGAAATGACCCAGTACGATGCGAAAATGTAACTAATTTTTACGCAGAAAATTATCATGTGCCTTTTGTGGTTTTAGGCGACGATATCCCAAGCAAAAAAGTGAGCGACTTTAGAACAAGCTGTGATGTAACTGCAACCATATTAGACGTTTTAGGAATCGAAAAACCCGATACTTATCGAGGTACAAGTTTTAATGAGCCATCAACAAAAGATTATGTGACTATGGAGTATATGGGTGCCGGCTGTCCTGACGTTCGTCGCAGACCGCTTCAATTTGCAGCACGAAACGACAATTACAGCATTATTGTAAGCGTAAATCTAAAAGAAGAGTTTAGCCTTGATAACGTCGTTGCTGTTTTTGACTTAAAGAATGACCCGGGCGAGCTAAAAAACAAACGCAAACAGTTAATTAATAACCCTTCTGTTATTAAGCTAATAGACGCACTAAAAACCCGACACAAACAATTACAGCAAGAGTATAGCAATAAATAAAATGTGCTTTTTGGCAAAACTGAACGATTTAACTCTAAAAAAGGTGTTGACATGTTCAATTATTTGTGATATAGTTATTAAAACGAACAAACGATAAGTTTATAAGGAGATTAATTATATGAAAAAAATAGCATTAATACTTTTAAGTATGTTAATGATTGTACCTTTTTTTGTTGGATGTAAAGAAAAAAAAGAAACTGTTGTTATTTATTCTTCACTAGAAGATTATAGAGGAGCAGCACTAGACGCTCAACTAAAAGAGAAATTTCCTGACCTTGATGTGTCAATACAACAAATAGCTACAGGAAATAATGCCGCAAAAATCAAAGCTGAGGGTACAAACACAGAAGCGGATATAGTTTTAGGACTAGAAACAGCTTCAGTTATACCACTTTTAGATAATTTTGCAGACATTTCAAGCTACAAAAAAGACCATTTTGATGAAGCTGCACTTACTAACGATGGACGTTATAGGATTTGGGAGCGAGCAGAGGGTGCATTTGTTGTTAATACGAATGTCTTAAAGGAAAAGAATTTGCCTGAGCCTGCAACGTATGAGGATTTATTAAAGCCGGAATACAAAGGACTTATAGCAATGCCAAACCCAAAGACGTCAAATACAGGATATATGTTTTTAAACAACTGGGCAAATATCATGGGTAAAGATGAGGCGTTTTCATACATTGAAAAACTTCAAGTAAATATTAAGCAGTTTACTGAATCAGGCTCTGGACCAGTTAAGCTGTTGTTACAAGGCGAGATTGCAGTAGGACTTGGAATGGTATTCCAAGCAGCAGACCAAATAACAAAAAATGCTCCAATTAAAATTATTCAACCTCAAACAGGTGCGCCATATAACACTACAAGTTTTGGAGTAATAAAAGGTAAAGAAACAAAAGAAAGTGTTAAAAGAGTTTTCACTTATTTAAATGATGAATTTATCAGATATGATAAAGAAAACTTTGTTCCTGGAAAAGTTTTAAAAGAACAAAAAACTTTGCTTAAAAACTATCCGACTTTAACTCCTGCAAAAATGGGCGATATGAATAGCTCTACTTTAAAAGCAGACTTATTGGCTAGTTGGAAGTATTAAACCCGGCTTAGAAAATAGAAATAATAAAACGCATCTAGTCTTTTAAAAGACTAGATGCGTTTTTTGTTAGTAAATTTTAAACTTTACAAAAATGCAGTGCAAGCTAAGTAAAATCACTGACTTTTGAGTGTATTTAAAAATGAGGCGGTACTTAAACCTAAATGAGGTTTTTAAATAGACTTATCAAGAAAACATTATTTAGAAGAGGACTTTTTTAAGTTTGCTGCAACAGCAATATCGAGTTCTTTCTTTTTCTTACTGTGAAAATATAAGAAAACACTAAGTGCAATTATTGGAATTATCAAAGCAGAGGCGTGATATAAGATGAAAGTTTTAACACGAAACGCTTTTCCTATTTGCAAAAATCTTAAACCTAATGCAAATATCGTTATAGCGCCTGCTGCTGAAAAACACGTTGCAAGTAAATATTTATTACGCATAAAAAAGATAATAAATCCAGTATATCCAATTAGCACCGCTAAAACTAACGGTAATCCATTGTACAGATTAAAAGCTATTGACTCGTTTTTTGTGTTAAAAAGAATTAAACTTCCCGCAAACAAATTCGCTAGCCCCGAAAAAATTGTTATAACTAAAGTCGTTATCTTAATGTACTTCATAATATATCTCCTTAAAATTTAGTGTGGAAAGTCCTGTTAATTACGTCCATTTGTTGCTCACGTGAAAGCTTAATAAAGTTTACAGCATATCCCGACACCCTAATGGTTAATTGTGGATATAGTTCAGGATGATCCATTGCGTCCATCAAAACTTCACGATTTATTACATTGACGTTGATATGATGACCACTTTCACTAAAATATCCGTCTAGTAATGTTACTAAATTCTCGATTTTATCGTCGTCGCTTTTTCCTAACGCACCAGGTACAATGGAAAACGTGTACGAAATGCCATCTTCAGACATGTCATATGGGATTTTTGCAACCGACTTCATTGAAGCTATACAACCATTAGTGTCACGTCCGTGCATTGGATTAGCACCAGGAGCAAATGGCTCACCTGCATGACGTCCATCAGGAGTTGCACCGGTTTTCTTGCCATAAACTACATTTGAAGTTATAGTCAATATCGACATTGTTGGTATACTTTCTCTATATGTGCGATTTTTCTTGAGCTTGTTCATAAACATGTTTACAACAAAAACTGCAATTTCATCAGCACGTTGGTCGTTGTTCCCGTATTTTGGATAATCACCATCTATCTTAAAATCAGTGAATAAACCTACATCGTTTTTGATAGGCGTAACTTTTGCGTATTTTATTGCGGACAAGCTATCAACAACAACGGAAAGTCCAGCTAGTCCACACGCAGAGGTGCGTAAGATATCCTCATCGTGCAATGCCATTTGTAACTTCTCGTAAGAATACTTGTCGTGCATGTAATGTATAATATTAAGCGTATTAATATAAAGTTTTGACAGCCAATCACAAATAAAATCAAATTTTTCAATGACATCATCATATTCTAGATACTGTGTTTTTACCGGTGCAATTTGCGGTGCTACTTGCATGTTGTGCTTTTCGTCAACTCCACCATTTATAGAATAAAGTAAAGCCTTAGCAAGGTTTGCACGTGCGCCGAAAAACTGCATTTGCTTGCCAATTCGCATAGCAGAAACGCAACACGCAATGCCATAGTCGTCACCGAATTTAGTCAACATCAAGTCGTCATTTTCATATTGGATTGAGGAAGTCTTAACAGACATTTTAGCACAATATTTTTTGAAGTTTTCAGGTAATCTTTGTGACCATAACACTGTCATATTAGGCTCAGGTGCAGGGCCTATATTATCTAGAGTGTGTAAGAAACGATAGCTCATTTTTGTAACCATAGAGCGTCCATCTAGACACATTCCACCTAATGCCTCAGTAATCCATGTTGGGTCGCCTGAAAAAAGTTCATCATAAGCAGGAGTACGCAAAAACCTAACCATTCTAAGTTTCATTACAAAATGGTCGATAAACTCTTGAATTTGTTCTTCTGTATACTTTTTATTTTCAAGGTCACGCTGTGCATAGCAATCAAGAAACGTCGAAACTCTACCAAGTGACATAGCAGCACCGTTTTGCTCCTTGACAGCACCTAAATAACCAAAATAAGTCCACTGAATTGCCTCTTTAGTATCAGTAGCAGGGTTTTTAATATCGCAGCCATATGATAATGCCATTTCTTTAAGTTCATTTAAAGCTCTAATTTGTTCTGAAACTTCTTCTCTAAGCCTTATTGTAGGGCTATCCATAATATCAAAAACTAGCTTTGTCTTTAGTGCATCTTGCTTTTGTTCGATAAGCTTGTCCACACCATAAAGAGCAATACGACGATAGTCGCCAATAATTCTACCCCTGCCATAAGCATCAGGAAGTCCTGTAATAATTCCAGTATGCCTTGCTTTTTTCATTTCGTCCGTGTAAGCATCAAAAACGCCCTCGTTGTGAGTTTTTCTATACTTGAAAACATTAGCTATATCCTTATCCTCTTCACGGTCATACGCTTTTAAAGAAGACTGCACCATTCTGTATCCACCAAATGGAATAATAGCACGTTTTAAAGGACTGTCTGTCTGCAAGCCAACTATTGTTTCAAGCTCTTTATCAATATAGCCGGGTTTATGGGCAGTTATTGTTGAAATCGTGTGAGTGTCGATATCAAGAACACCGTTATTTGCTTGCTCTTTTTTCATAAGCTCACTAACATCTTGCCATAGCTTTAACGTGCGTTTTGTAGGGGAAGAAAGAAAACTTTCGTCACCTGTGTACTGTGTGAAATTGTTTACAATAAAATCACGCACATCAATACCACTGTTCCATTTGCCATTTTTAAAATCCATTAGCAGAGAATGCAACTTTTCGTTATAACAAAACAATCCTTAAGTTATATACGGGAGATTGCATTCGCGCACCTTCTTTCACATTAAGTTGTAGAATTTGTCTATATATTGTGCTTTATAAGACATTAAAGCACTTGATGTAGATATTATACCACTTTACTATATAACATGTCAACCGCTGTTTTTATAAGAAAAAAAGAAAGACATTAATAAAGCCAGTGCATCATAAAAAGCAGCAACTATTTTGTGATAGTTGCTGCTTTTTTACTTATATTTTATTTTATTTTATAGAGTGAGTTTTTTAACAAGCATTGTTACAACTGCCATAGAAATAATAGCAGTGAAAACAATTGGAATTATTGGAGTGGAGTCTCCTGTTGTTGGTAAATCAGTTGGAGGCTCTGGAACGGTCTCTTTCTTTGTAGAGTTTACCGTTATTGTTGCATCTTGATGAATAGAATTAATCTTAAAAAGTTTGTTTTCGATATTTTTAAGAATGTCAGTTTTATCAAGCACTGCTTTACTTAGTAGAAATCCATCTTGAGAATAAATCGTAAACTCAGGTGAGGATAATCTGCTTACGCTTATTTTATCACCGTTTTTAAGTGAATTACCATCATAATATACCATGCTGCCTTCGTCTTTTACAATAGTAATAGTGTGGTTAGTTGGGACCGAGGTGCCGATATCAACGCCTTTACTATTATTATCATTGTTAATTTCCTGGGCAAATACAATCACACTTAATGATAAAACCATTGCGATACACAAAAAAGCAGAAACTAATTTTTTCAATTGTAGCACTTCCTTTCTTAGCTAATTTGTATTTTAGTTTACCATACTGTCATATGAAACAGCGAATGTGATGATACCATTATATGCGCCACCCATTGCACTATCCCAATCAGCCTCGGTAATTGCAATTTTAAGTTCAACTGCATCTACTGTGTCAACGAATGAATGAGAAGTAAATGCTTCTGTGCCACTCATTAGGCTATAAGGAAGTTTCTTTTGTGGGTTAGCTGCATTGATTAACTCGCCAGCAGTAGCACGAACTGTTACACAGTAATAAGGCTCAATTTGAAGATGTGTTGCTTTAACTGTTCCTAAAAGAGTTTGAGTATCGCCAAAGTTAATTGTTGTTTTTTCAGGAATAGAAATAACATACGTTGGTGCAATAATTGTATTAATTTGAGTATTAGCTTCAGGCGGATCTGAATCTTCATTCAGTTCTGTAGCAAATGCTGGTAAAGACACAGCTGTTAAAAGAAATAACGCTAACAGTAATGAAGTTATTTTTTTCATGTTAATTCTCCTTTAAATAAATTTAGTTAGTTTGTGGAACATGTTCTATAAGACGAACTGAAAATATTGCTACGTCACTATAGTAGCCAGCAAATTTTGGATTTGCAGACGCAAAGTTTAACGTTACGCTTTGTTGAGCGTCACCTGTTGTAAAGTCAGCAATTTGTTGATTGTTTGTTATTGGTTGAGTTGTTCCATCAATTGTTGCAGTGTAGCTTTGTTTTATTCCTTGGCTTGACTGCATTTCAAAGTCAGACTCTAGGAATACGCCAACTGTTAAAAATGAATTTAAACGAACAGCATTAGCCGAAACAACGCCTGTTCCTGCATATGTTTGATCTTCTTGTTTTGAAAGATCAATAGTACTAGGTATTGTAATTGTGTAGGTTGGATGAACTTCAAGAGACACGGTGGCATCGGCTGTTCTTACTTCAGAATCTTGATTAATTTCAGTAGCAAAAGCTGTTATGGACATTGCTAATACGAGTACAGATACCAAAATAATAGATATAATTTTTTTCATTATAATTCTCCTTTAGATTTATTTAATTGTTTCATCGACTGTGAAAGTAACTGTTCCGGTATAACGTCCTGCAAATACTTTATTTGTAGCAATTCGCTCAAAATTAAGTGCTTGCGTTCCATTCTCTGTAAAGCTTAGTGGCTCATTTAGTTTAAGTTCAGAGTTGTTTGCTTTTTTTATTGTATAAAAAATTTTCGAGCCATCAAAGGAAGAAATTGAAAAAGCATTGTTTGGTTGATTTGTGCCGGTTATTGCTACGTTTACTGCTCTAGTTGCATTAGGCTTCATATTACTAACGCTAATATTTGCAGTCGTGCCAAGTTCTATGCTTTCGGGAATTGTTACGGTATAGGCATATCCCTCTGGTTCTGGTGCTGGTAAAGTTTTAATCAAAAATCTTCTGGTAGTGCTTCCATACGTGTTTGTTGCTCTAATATCAAAGTAATACTGTCCTACTTCTGTAGGAGTTCCGAAAATCTCGCCCGTAGTTGCGTTTATATTAAGTCCGGGTGGCAACATATCCTTAACAACAGACCAATCAAGTGCAGGAGTGCTATTGGAGGTTAGGGTTATACTACTATAAGGCTTGCCTACAGTGCCTTGAGAAAGTACCCATGGAACATTAATAGATGGCTTTAATAAAGACTGAGCTACAAGCTCTGCAATTTTTTCATGGCCTAGCTTATTTGGATGAAAATCCAAATTAAGCGGAGTTCCGGTGGCATTTGAAAGAGCTTCGCCTGATTTTGAGTTTTCAAAAAGCTCATGAGCATCAGCGACTATTACTTCATGACAAACCGTCCAATTATTAAAAATGGTATCTTTTAATATGTTAAAAAATTTACCCATTGATATAATCGACTCTGCAAACATGGGGTCTTTTATCCAAAGATAAGGGTTATACTGCAAAAGTAAAACAATTTGTGCTGTTTTATTAAAATGCCTTATATTAGTAATTGCGGTTTCTATGTTGCGAACAATTGGATTGGTAACATATTCTGGGTGAACGCCCAATTCTTTAATTACATTCATTACACTAAGAATTGCAGATAAATCGCCTTGTAAAAGTTTTAGCTGTGCCTCAGCAACTGTAATTTTGAGTGCAGCAGCGACACCTTGATACAGCGCACTCATCATATCGTTTCCGCCAATGCTTATTGTGATAAGATCAGCAGAGCCTAGCACTGTGGTATCTATTAAAGGATTTGTTTTATCTGTTTGAGTCATAAGTCCGGCAGATGTATTGCCGTTGACTGCATAATTTGTCAAGGTGTAACCGTTTTTTGCTGTAAATAAATTCACAAAGTTATCTGTTTGTGGATTTGCTAGTCCATATCCTGTTGAAATGCTATCGCCTAGTGCAACACAGCTTTTATCCAAAGCACTTATTTTTGACGGTGCAAATCCGGATAAAGTTAAGAAAGCCATTGCAACGCTTAAAACTAGACATAGGACTTTTTTTTTCGATTTCATTAACTGTTTCATGAATAGATATTACTCCCCTTTTTTCTTTATTTTACGACCAATTCTGTTTCAACATTCGCACCATTCATAGGACTCATATCAGCTAGGGAATTAGTTGTAATTTTTATTGTTGCCTTGTACTTGCCTGAGGACAACCCTCTTGATAGTGTTTGCTTGGTTACTGCTTTTCCCGGTGGAACTTGCTTAGAAGTGTAAAGTATTTCGCCTGAATCCTTTAAAACCAGGGTAAAAGTGAAATAGCAAGGATTACCTTTGGGGTTTAAAAGTGCTATTTGTACATTAGGTTGATTTGCAGGGATATTAATTGAGGGATATCCCGGAATTTGGATTCCTGCTGCAGGTTTACTACTTTCCTGTGTCTTATTTGGCAAGTCGTTTTCGCTCCAGTCCTGTGCGGCCTCATCAATGTTGGCGGAGGTTGAAGTTTTTGATTTTTCGCCAAACCACTTGTTCCAATTTGCTCCGATAAAAATCCCACCTCCGATCAGAGCAAGAATGATTACTCCTGCAACAACTAAATTAATAGGTTTTAAAGTGAACTCTTTTTTCCCCATAATTAATTCTCCTTTTTCTCGAGTGAAAGTGTGGTGCTTTACTAGCTTTCCTGGATAAAACTGTTCATTTCGGCTTAGTTTTGAGTATAATTTTTGTTCACCATAATATATATGCTCAATTAAGCAGAGTAAAGCGGATTATTTTTTATTTTTAGAATGAAGACAAAGTACAGTGATAACAATTCCTAAAATAAAAGCTATAATTCCTGCTAAAACATATCCACCCGCATTTTCATAAAGAAGGACCGCACCATATAAATTACTAACCGTAACATTTGACTGAAATTCAAAATTTATCAAACTAAACATGAGTACAAGGCAGCTAGTTAAAACGAAACTAGCAGATAACAAGTTAGCAGTAAACAATCTTTCTTTATGTTTTTTCATTTTTTCTGTACGCATTATCACTTGTTGCACACGGTATGATGTTCTTTCGGTCATGATGGACTCCTCCTTTATTGATTCAAAAAGCAAGCTTACAATTACTTAAATACATTAAAGCAAAAAAGTACTCACTAAAAATTAAAAATTTACAAAAAAAGAGCTGTCTTTTAAAAGACAACTCAAAAAATGAAGATATTCAGTTATGTTTTTTTCATAAAATGTCTAATTGCCTTTCCGAGGACAATTCCACTTATAGCGGTTACGATAGGGAAAATGTAGCCAAAAATTTGCACTGCTCCGCCTACGCTAACAAAAAGGTTATAAATAGCATGATATGTTATAGCAGCACAAAGAAGTCCGAAAGTGCCGGCAATTTTAAGCCAAGGGTATTTCCACACGTAAATCAGTCCATACCCGACTATAGTAGCACAAATGATGTGCATAGCACCTGCCCCAAACCCACGAATTAGTAAATAGTAAATATTTGATGCACCATTTTCCGTGAGGTAGCAAGCGTTTTCAAAAGTTGCAAAAGAGGCACCAATTGTAATAATGGCAAGACGTGCATCTCTTTGTTGAGGCTGAAAAATAACAAGATAAAAAAGTAAAGGGAGGAGTTTCATAATTTCCTCAACCACGGGAGCAATTTCTATTGCCGCCGTCATTACATCAGTTCCATACATTTTTGCGAAAAAACTGTTGACATATGCTGCTAGCAAGCACATTGCATACCCGGCAGCTACAAATATAAATGCACGAGAGTATTTTCTACCGGCGCAAATTATACCCACTATCATAGGAGCTGTAAGGCAAATAAAGATGTTTTCAATATATGTCATTTTGGCACCGCCTTTTTCATTGCAGGCATTAGTGCAAAAAGTCCTGCTGAAAGAAGAAAGTCGCACCAAAAATACGGGTTTGAAATATCTGAACTCTTAAAATAACACGATAAAATCCAAAGAGTAAACTCCAAAACCGCCACGACAAGCACGGCTATATAAATGTATTGTAATTTTCTAGCGCTACCTTGTTGTTTTCGTGCATACAAAATCCCTCTAGTGGAAAAATATGAAGAAACGGTAATCATTCCACACCACATTAATGATATAAAGAAGTCACCAAAGAAAAGAAGAAATATTGTAGCTATAAGAAAAATAGTACTCACAATCCACGCACGAATTGGTCTATACTTATGTTCTTGTGGTGTCAAGAGGGATAAATTTAGCATGAGTAGGAACAAAAAGCTTGCAATCCATGATAAATCAGAAACATAAAATATTTTTGGCGTATATGTCATAAAGACTAGGTACAAAAGCCAAAATAAAAGTCCGAGTGCAAAGGTGATATAAAAACAAGCGAGGATAAAGTACTGTTGGCTTTTTCTAGTAATAGCGATTACGCTTGCCCACACTGCACACACTGACGTGACTGTTAGTTGAAGGACATTGTCAATTATCTCTATCATCGTGAGTGTTCTCCTTGTTTTTCTTGTGAAGCTGCATGCAAAGTATTGTAACGCAAACTCCAAGACAAAAAGCAACAATGGCAATCATCACATATCCAATTGCGTTTCCGTTACTAAATATACTTCCAACATTACTAGCACTGCCATATTCTGATAATGATATATGTTTCATAATGTCGGGAAATGAAATACTCATGCCAACAATGATTGCAAGTGATGCTGCAAAAGAAGAAAGCATAAGGATTCGGTTTTGGCGTATTTTTTTAGTTTTTTTCATTTCGAATGTTCTATTTTTTACTGCGTTTAAACGCTCATCAGTAGTTCGCACCAGATATTCCCTCCTGTTGTAAGATAGGCTTTAATGCCTTTTTTCCACGAAAAACAAGGTTAGCAATCTGCTTTTCGTTTTTTTTCATTATTTGGGCGGCTTGAGTATAACTCATTCCTTCAATATATGTAAGATATAACGCCTCTTTATAGTCCGGATTAATTTGCTCCATCGACAATTTTAAAATACAGTCAAGCTCACTAGCACAAGCGACATCTTCAACGAGTTGTTTTGATTCAGGCTCATTAGTGAGTTCATCGATGTTAAAACACTGCCGCCTACGCTGCTTTGCACAATGACGCAAAGCAAGATTTCGTCCTGTTTTATAAAGGTATGGCTTAAAACCGTTTTCGTTAAAAGACGGTTTTTTAAATGAGATTCTAGCAAAAGCCTCAATCATTAAATCTTCGGATTCTGTTATATCATGGATATATGCGTTTATGTAAAGAGTTAATTTATTTCCATATCGATCCATGAGTTCGTGCAATCCAAGCTCGTTGCCATCGCAAAAAAGAAAAAATAAACGCTCATCTGTTTCCACTAATGACACCTCCCTGAAGATATAGCACGATGTTACCGGGCGGATTTTTTAGAGTAAATCTTGAAAAGCCACACACGGTAGTACATATTTTCCCATATATTTCATTGTACCACAATTGATATATTTTTGCAATACATATAAGTCTAAGTCTGTGGTGTAGTTGTAGATAAATATTGCATTATGCCAAATCATATTCGGGTGATTATTTTGTTAGATCGGCAAGAGCAAAACCCTTGCCGATTATCCAATGTCGGACGAATTGTAGGGGACTGGTTTCCCGTCCCGGTATTAACGTAGGGCAATTCCTATGATACAATAAATAAAATTTAGGTATTGCAATTAGCATTTTCATATTCTTTGACAAATTTATTGACAAAATAGTTTTCATTTGTTAAAATAAGATAGAGTTTATCCGGTAACGAGGATGTGCTTTATATCCAATTATTTTCCTATAACAAAACCAGGTATAAAGCCACGATATGAAAAACGCAAGGCTAGTTTAAGTAGTTTTTAGGTGTTGTTATAAATGCGTTACAAAAAAGAAAGAGATGAATCCAATGAATTTTTCAGCTTTTCGTATTTTTAGGGCATTCGTTTAAATCAACATGATTAATGAAATAGGAGGATAAAAATGAAAAAAGCAATGTAGCACAAAAGATTAATAAGCCTTATACTTTTAGCAGCTCTAGCTTTCAATGTTCTATCCATCAGCGCAGCAGAGATTATACCGGAACAAACTGAACAGCCAAATGTCACAATAGACGGTGAGATTTTAGATAAACGTGACATCTATGAAAAGCACTTCGAGAATGAGGACGGTAGTATATCCGCAGTTTCATACGCAAATCCTATCCATTACAAAGATAATAGTGGTAAATGGCAAGATGTTGATAACACACTTACGAGTATGACCGATAATCTTCTAGACGGTATAACTCAAATGGAAAACAAAGATAATCCATATAAATAGATTGGAGAATAATATGTTTAAAAAAATCGCATTTAAAACTATCTGTATTTTTTTATTGTTTTGTATCCTTTTGACGGGTTGTAATAAAGCAGAGGAAGAACAAAAATCTATGACTTCATCAAATAAAACTCATTCAGATACTGAAACTACTCAAACATTAGCTACGGCAAGTATATTAGAACGTAGCAGTAGAAAAAGCTATAAAAGATTAATCAAAAAATCATATCATCAAAAAGAGTTAATTAGTAATTTATCGTATTTTGGAGCAGATAATTTCAACACAATGTTAGATGAGATAAACGAAAAATATCCTGTAGAATGTATTCGTACATTTGACGACTCATTAACATATTGTATTTACAAATTAAAGGAAGGCGGACTATTATATGTTTTCTTTCATAGCGACATTTTGAAATTTGCAGACTATGTTTTTGTTGTTAAAGATACTCTTTATAAAAAAGACTTTGACAAACTAAGATCAGGTGATTCAATATCAGAGGTTGAATCTATTGATAAAGGTACAAAACTAATTAATTCAATTTATACTGAATATTTAAATAATAAAACTACATTTCACATGGTCAAAGATGGGTTTATGAAAATTGAGTATACCTCGCAGAGTAGGGATATTTCCACATATAAGGTAAAATCGGTTGAATTTGTTCCTAATGGTGGTAAATTGACTCAATATAGTTATTATTTATTACCAGAGGATTATTAGGAGTGTCAAATTGGGTCTCTGTTGAAACAGTTGCATCCAAAACACTCATATATAGCCGAAAAATAAAGCCCAGTCCGAAATGGACTGGGCTTTAAAATTGGAGGAGAAGGAGGGATTCGTTTTTTTTGCTATCTTTCAAATACACAACCAAATAGCCCATTTATAAAAATAAGTTTTGTGTTTATTATATATTATATAAATATTCTAAAAGCCAGTCAGCAAATTCAGTTTCTAATCCATAATAACTATCATCAACTACAATCTGTTTACCAATTCTCTTTACAGTAAATGATTCATGATTATTTCCAAATAAAAAAGTAATAGCAACGTAAGGTGGACTATCATATTCTTGTGCTTTATTAGGCTCTTTACGTCCTTTAATAGATTCAACATCCAATATTAATCTTTCAATTACATTTATATCTGTAATTTGAACTTCTTCAATCCTCCCAGTTTGTGGATTTTCATACGATATATTAATGCTATTGCAACCAGTTAAATCTACGTCACTTATGCTTGTGATTTGTTCATATTTATTCCATTTATAACTAAAATTTATTATTAAAACCAATGCGATTGAAGTTGTGATTAATATAGATAATAACAATGTAATTTTTTTCAAACTTTTCACCTTACTTCTTTACTATAATATATTTAACTTCTACAATTTAACTTGTAATGGTCATTTTGTCTTTGTGAATTATTGTCTTATGTCGCAAACCCTAAGATGTTTATTAAAATTTAATAATTAAACCATCACAATCATGTCCTTGGAAATTATTCTACGTGAATTGTATACAATCACTACATACAAAATAACACAATATTTACCATTTGTCAACAATATGTTTTGGTGTAGAACATTGGAGGGGACGGGAAACACGTCCCGGTATTAGCGTAGGGCAATTGCTGCTATAAATGCCTGCAACCTTGAAAAAGTCGCAGAAACAATAATTACACCGCCTAAAGACACGTCATATAAAACATATACAGTTGTAAGAAACGATAGCTTTTGCAAGATATGGATAAAAAAAGAGCCTTGCAAAATCCCCCTACAAACAATGCACCGGTTAATAAATTACCTACTACCAAATTACAGCCTGCATTCAATTCTTTTAAGACAAAAGGCGGGAATTTTGTTGGTAGCGTTTTAAACAATGCTGTAGGTAAATTTTACGGTGCAATCGGCACACCTAAAGCGTTATTAGACACTAAAATTAAAGAAGATAGAGATAAGTCAATATGGAATGAAGTTGTCAACAAATTTAAAGATTACAAATATGAGAGACCTAATTATGAAGATGTAAAAGAAAAA
>JAVWHI010000003.1:27259-27481 GCA_036640155.1 Oscillospiraceae bacterium
AGATTACAAATGTGTAGATAATGGTGCAGATATGGCTAGCGGTGCCACACTTCAAGAGCAGATAAGAAACTTTAAGAATAATGGTTATAAAGATGACGTTGACCCTATAAAGTATTTAAAAGGTGAAGCAAGGCAAAAAGCTGAAAAAGAAATTGCAATGCAAAAAGAGTTTGAAAGAATAAAATACAATGCCGATTTATCTAATCTTTTACCTAAACGAAC
>JAVWHI010000004.1:0-27252 GCA_036640155.1 Oscillospiraceae bacterium
CACCAACAAAAAATAGTCTACTATCGGAAACTATCTTTTTAGAAATGAAACCTTTTTCATCGCCCATAACTGAAACAGCGCCTGGAAAGTGCCATAAATTATAGGTAACTTCGGGGTCTATTTGCTTTTGGTCGTTATAAACTTTTCCTTTTTTGCCTAAGTCGTCGGTTGCACCAAAAAGAAAACAACTTATGTCATTTTCAATTCCATACACTTTTTTACCGTCATAAAACCCTTCAGTAACTAGCGATTTAAAGTTAGCTACCGTTCCCTTGCTCGTTTCTATAACTGCAACTTCTTTATCCTGTGCTATTTCTTCAAACTGCACTAATTTTATATCATCAGCATTTAGCCCTTGCGTTTTGCTTGGCATACACCCTGTAAGTACAATCCCGGCAGTAGCCACAATTATCATTAGTTTTACTATCTTCAAAATCTAACATCCTTTCAAAATATAATCCCAGGCTAGCCTGTTTTATCCCGCCTTAGTAAGAAAAAACCCCGAATAAACTTCACGCTGATTTAATAAAATCTTATTTAATTTTTCTACCAAAGGCACCGCCTGTATTTTCCTGCTAATTTAATCCGTATAAGTTAATTATACCACATAAGAAAAAAGTATATATGAGTTTATTTTTATAAATTATGAATAAACAGTAAAGTATATTTTTAATTAGTGAAATTAGCTCTTACTCGTGGATTACATAAAGTTTCGTGGTTTTAAGAATATCTTCTACTTGTTGCATACTTACTCTAGCAGTTCCAGCTAGTTTTACGCTAGCGGTGCCTGCTGAAACTGCAAACAAAACCGCTTTTTTCGTATCATTAACGTCGTCATTTAAACTTTTAATAAAGCCTGCTAAAGTTGTGTCGCCGGCACCAACTGTTGATAAAACTTCCACGCCCTCAGGCACAGCAGCAAGCATTTTACTTCCCGAGCAGTAAAAAAGTCCGTCTTTACCGAGGCTTACTAGTATATGCTCACAGTAAGGTGCAATCATTTTAGCGCCCTCTTGCAACTCTACTCTTGAATAAACGTCTTTTCCTATTAACTTTGAAAATTCGAGCAAATTCGGTTTAATTATATATGGGCGGATTTTTTTAATGTCATCTACAGTAAAAAAATTCGTGTCTAAAGAGATTTTAACGTTAGGTAAATTGTAGCGGTTTATTAGCTTAATATAGTCGTCTTTGCAAAAATCCTGCGGCAAACTTCCGGCAAAAACTAACAGCGTGTTTTTCGTGTTTTGAAGTAACAAGTCAAGCTTTTCACCTATATTTGTTATGAAGTCTGGGTCAAAATGTATACCTTTTCGGTTTATTTTCATCACACGCTTATCAGGAAAAACCAGAGTTAAATTCTGCCTAATAGAGCCTTTAGCTATAGTAAAGTCGTACTCTACACCCTCACTATCAAGCATCGCACAAAAGTCTTGACTATTATTTTGACCAATGACGCCAATAGCTTTATTTTTAACGCCCATCGCACTAAGCACTCTTGAAACGTTAATTGCTTTTCCACCAGAGTGCATTATTTCGCTACTAGCATTTATAGGCTCTTCAAAAGAAAAATCGTCTAGGTTAATTGTAACGTCAATAGCCGGATTTAAAGTAATTGTAATTACACTATCAAACATAATTTTGCACCTGCCTTGAATTAATATAACGCTTACTAGATAATACTGTTTGCAAATAGTCCCGGGTTAAAAAGCCATGCTTTTATTTTTTCGGCTGGATTTTTGTACCTTGACGAGTTTCTTCTACCGTGTAACCAAGCTCACTTATTTTTTCTCGTATTTCGTCAGCTAAAGCAAAGTTTTTTTCTTTTCTTGCTTTATTTCTTTGCTCCACTAATTCACTTACAGCTGTCGGGATTTTTTCTTTATCTTCATCATTATATAAAAGTCCTAAAACTCCACTTAGCTCATTAAAAATACTTTGTGCTGCTAGCACATATTCTTTAGAGATGTTAGCGTTTTGTGCTAGATTTGTGTTGATTTCACGTACAAGTTCAAATAGCACAGCAATCGCATCAGCAGTATTTAAATCGTCGTCCATAGCTTTAATAAAGTTAGTTTTAAATTCATTTAAGCGTGTTATAGCTACTGTGTCTTGTGAATTAGACACTGCGTTTTCTAGTGACATTTTCATACTATGCTTACACGTATAAAGTCTTTGCAGTGAAACTTGACACGAGGCAATAACTTCATCAGTATAGTTGATTTGACTTCTATAATGAGCTTGCAACATCATAAGTCTTATTGGCTCATAGCCGAATTTTTCACCTATTTCACGTGTAGTAAAAAAGTTATTTAAAGACTTCGACATTTTTTTATTGTCAATATTAATATATCCATTGTGCATCCAATAATTACAAAACAGCTGACCATTAGCACACTCACTTTGTGCGATTTCGTTTTCATGGTGTGGAAAAATCAAGTCTTGACCGCCACAGTGAATGTCAATTGTTAATCCCAAAAACTTTCTAACCATAGCAGAACATTCGATATGCCAACCCGGTCTACCATTTCCCCACGGTGACACCCACGAAGGCTCTTCCGGTTTTGCTTTTTTCCACAACGCAAAGTCCATCGGGTCTTCTTTAACGTCATTTACATCGATTCTAGCACCTGCTTCTAGTTCATCAAGTGGCATATGTGAAAGTTTACCATATTCTTTAAATTTAGATGCTCTAAAATAAACGTCACCGCCGGCTTCGTACGCATAACCTTGACTTATTATATCTTGTACAATAGCTATAATTTCTGGCATATTTTCAGTAACTTTAGGGTGAGCAGTAGCCGGCATAACGTTAAGTCCTGCGGCATCTTTTTGATATTCCTTAATAAACTTTTCGGATATTTCTAGCGAATTAACGCCTTCTTCGTTTGCTTTTTTTATGATTTTATCGTCAACGTCGGTAAAGTTTTGAACAAAGTTTACATTATAACCGGAATATAAAAGGTATCTTCTTAGCGTATCAAACACGCAAATAGGTCTAGCGTTTCCAATGTGAATGAAGTTATAAACCGTAGGTCCGCAAGCATAAATCTTGACTTCTTTTGGTGATATTGGGTTAAACTCCTCTTTTTTTCTGGTTAAAGTGTTATATATCCGCATGACTAATCCTCTTTTCTTTCTTTTTCAAGCTGTTCTTTTAACTTATCGATTTCAAATTGCATCATACATAATTTTTGTGAAACCGGGTCAATAATATGGACTTGATCCATGTCGTCGCAAACTCTGACACCGTTTCTTCTTACAATGCGAGCAGGAACGCCAACAGCAGTAGAGTTTGCAGGTACTTCTTCTAAAACAACAGCGTTAGCGGCAATTCTAGCATTATCGCCGACTACAAACGGTCCTAATATTTTTGCTCCACTTCCAACCATTACATTGTTTCCTAAAGTAGGGTGACGTTTACCTTTATCTTTACCAGTTCCGCCTAGAGTTACGCCCTGATAAATCGTACAATTATCGCCTATTTGAGTTGTCTGTCCGATTACAACGCCTGAGCCGTGGTCAATAAACAAGCCTTTTCCAATAGTTGCACCCGGGTGTATTTCAATGCCGGTCCAGAATCTTCCCCACTGTGACAGCATACGTGCAAAGAAGAACATTTTATGCTTATAAAACCAGTGTGAAAGTCGGTACCATATTAGCGCATGAAGTCCGGAATAGAGCATAAGGACTTCAAACGAGTTTCTCGCTGCCGGGTCACGCTTTTTTATAGCGTCGATATCGTATCGTAATTTATTAAACATAATCTTCACTCCTAACTAAAAAAACACCTTTGTAAGATAAAATCCTACAAAGGCGATAACCGCGGTTCCACTTTGATTTATAACTCACAATCCATATAACGTTGGATTAAAACGAATAACAATACTAATTTCTTATTACCGGCTCACAAATGCACTTCACATAGCAATTAATCAAAACGCTCACAGCCTAATTGACGTTTTTTCTCTGAGATTTTTTGCAGTGCTACTCTATTTGTTCATAGCCTTTAAAATATAAAAGTGATTTTTTACTGTATTTCATTAATCACACATTATTACATCTATGATTAATTTATCACATCTGCTACAAAAAAGCAAGTTATTTTGTAGTATTGATTGAACTTTTATTTTTTATCAGGTACTCAAGACCCGAAACAACAGTAATAACAGCTGAAAGCCACATAAGAACGTTAGCTAACAAAGGTATATTAATAAACTCTGTAATTGAAACGATTTGATTTGCTGCATTTAAAACCAAAATCGTAATAATAGACACCATCTGCACTACAGTTTTAACTTTACCCATAATACTAGCGGCAATAACTTTTCCATCTGAAGAAACAGCAGCTAATCTTAGTGAAGTCACTAAAAACTCACGTGCTAAAATAATGATTATCGCAACCGCACTTGCATACCCTATTTGTACAAAATAAATCATTGCCGACATAACCAAAACTTTATCAGCAAGCGGGTCTAAAAACTTTCCGAAAGTTGTAACTTGGTTATTTTTTCTGGCAAGATGCCCATCGACTAAATCAGTCAATGAGGCAAAAACAAAAACAACCAATGCGTAAACTAGGTGATAAGGTAAGAAATCCATCAGTAAAAATAATAAAAATAAAGGAACCATTATCACTCTAAGAATTGTTAGTTTGTTTGGTGTATTCAAAATTAATCCTCCTAATTGACACAACTCAGTCCGTGTCCGATCAAGTCATAGTCGACTACTTGAGTTATTTTAACATTTACAAAATCGCCCATTGTATGCGTGAGTTCGTCTGTAAAAAAGATTTTTCCATCTATATCGGGTGCGTCGGCGTAACTTCTACCAAAATAGCAAGAGCCATATTTATCATACCCCTCAACTATTACTTTTATTTCACTGCCAATCAAAACCTCGTTTTTTTGCTCCATAATAACCGCTTGCGATTCCATAATCACCTGCGCACGTCTAGCTTTAACCTCTTCGTCGATTTGATTTGGCATTTCACCGGCAACTGTATTTTCTTCTGCTGAATATGCAAAACAGCCAAGTCTATCAAACTTAACACGTTTTACAAAACTGTCTAGCTGTGCAAACTGCTCCTCGGTTTCACCGGGAAAACCGGTGATTAAGGTAGTTCTAATAATTATTCCCGGTACTTTACTTCGTATTTTTTCTATTAAAGCTACTATTTCCTCTTCATTTGAACTTCTATTCATAGCAGAAAGTATTTCACTATTGCAGTGCTGAATTGGGATATCAATGTATTTCACGATTTTTTCTTGACTTTGCATAGTAGTTAAAAGCTCGTCTGTAATCTTATCAGGGTAGCAATAAAGTATGCGAATCCACTCTATTCCCTCAACCGTACAAAGTTCATTTAAAAGTTGCGCTAAAGCATAATGACCGTATAAATCCTCACCGTAGCGTGTTGTATCTTGTGCAATTACGATAAGTTCTTTTACTCCGGTTTGTGCTAATAAGCGTGCTTCAGCAAGTATATCTTCTATTAGGCGACTGCGAAATCTGCCACGAATTTGAGGAATTGCGCAATAACTGCAACAGTTATCACAGCCCTCTGCAATTTTAATATATGCGTAAAAAGGCAAAGTAGTGAGTACTCGTTCACCGTTTAGAGCAAGGTTTTCTCTGCATCCAAAGTCTAGTGTGACGGTGCTTTTAGTTAGTGCTTCATTAATTGCACCCACTAGTTTATCATATGAGCCAATTCCTAAAACAATATCCACTTCCGGTATTTCTTTTAAAATTTCCTCTTGATAGCGTTGTGCTAAGCAGCCTGTTACAGCAATTACTTTAATTTTTCCTTCGTTTTTTAAACTAACAAACTCGAGTATTTCTTCAATAGCCTCTTCTTTTGCAGACTGAATAAACCCACAAGTGTTAATAATTACAACGTCGCAAAGTCCCGGCTCGCCACAAAGTGTAAAACCGTTATTTTTTAACGTTGCCAACATTATTTCAGCATCTACCTGGTTTTTTGAGCAACCAAGCGACACCATTCCAACTTTTATTGACATACTACTACCCTTTCATTTACTCATAATCAGTATCTTGTTGTGCGTATTCATCAATGGCGGTTTTTATTTGAGAGTAGACATAGCCTCTTCTCATAAGTGCGGCAATAACTTTTTGCCGGTCGTTATAATCCGTGAGCTTATCGTAATATTTTTGCTCGATAATTTCTATAATATTTGCCGAAGTATCTACCTCACACTCATCTAAAGAGGCACTAATAAGTTCTTTATCTATTCCCTTATTAAGCATTTCATACATTGCTTTTCGTTTTCCCCATTTTTTAGTTATCAAATAGTAATCACTAAGTTTTTGCGCATATGCTGTGTCGTCTATAAGACCTTGTTTTACTAACATCGCCACAGTTTGTGCTGCAACTTTTTCGTCTACTGATTTTTTAAGTTTGTTAAACATTTCCTTTTGCGAATGGTCACGGTAAGAAATGAGATAAAAAGCTCGTTCTCGTGCCTTTCTTACTTGAGCTTGTTGTTTATAGTCGTCAAGTTGTTGCTGTGATACTTCAGCTCCAACTCTTAAATTATTAGCAAGAATTATTTCACCATCTAATATGTACCAATACTCATCATCAATAAAAATAGTATAACGTGAGCCATTTGCCTTTTGGATATCAGTGATTTTCATTAACTAAAGTCGCTGTCATCAATGTCAATATCGATATTGACTGGTTTTTCTTTTGCTTCGGCACCTGAAACAAATGAGTCGTCTTCATGTACAGCATGAACTCGTTCTTTAGTAACAGCGTTTTCGAGTAATTTATCTGCATTGGCTTTAATTTTATCCGCTATTTCTTCTCTTAGTGCATCATTTTCTTTAAGAAGAGCTTTAACTTTATCTCTTCCTTGACCTAGTCTTTCACCGTTATAACTAAACCATGCGCCACTTTTATTAATGATGTCCGCATCAACTGCAAAGTCGACGATTTCGCCTACACGTGAAACGCCTTCGCCATACATAATGTCAAAAACCGCCTCTTTAAAAGGTGGTGCAACTTTATTTTTAACAATTTTACACTTTGTTTTATTTCCTATGATATCCGTTCCGTTTTTGATAGGCTCGCCACGTCTTACATCTATTCTTACAGAGGAGTAAAATTTAAGCGCACGACCTCCCGGTGTTGTTTCAGGATTACCATAAACAACTCCGATTTTTTCACGTATCTGGTTAATAAATATAGCCACACAGCTAGACCTTGCTACAACTGAAGTTAATTTTCTTAACGCTTGTGACATTAGTCTTGCTTGCACGCCAACGTGTGCGTCGCCCATAATTCCCTCTATTTCACTTTTTGTAACCATAGCAGCAACAGAGTCTAAAACAATAACGTCCAAAGCACCTGAACGAATCAGTGCTTCCATTATTTCTAAAGCTTGCTCACCTGTATCAGGTTGAGAAACTAGTAGTGAATCGATATTTACGCCTAATGCTTTTGCATAAATTGGGTCAAGCGCATGTTCAACGTCAATAAATGCTGCTTCTCCGCCTGCTCTTTGTGCTTCTGCTACGATTTGCAAAGCAACGGTCGTTTTACCTGAAGATTCAGGTCCAAAAACCTCTATAATTCTACCACGTGGAACGCCGCCTATACCTAGTGCCATATCTAGACCTAGTGAGCCTGTTGAAATAGCTTCAACATTCATAGCAACTGCTTGCCCTAACTTCATTACAGCACCTTTACCATAAGCTTTCTCAATTTGAGAAAGTGCTGTATCTAGTGCTTTCATCTTCTCGTCCGGCGTAACCATTCTTTCAACTAACGGTTTTGCTTTTGGTGGTGTTTTAGCCATAATTATTTCATTCCCTTCAGTTCATCAGTATCATTAATTTTTATTTACATGCAAAAACTATTCTTATTATACCACATAAGTCCTCTTTGTGGCAAATAGAATTATATCCATTTTTCAAAAATATGTTTTCTACTGCCGGTGCTTGACTAATTCCAACTTCAAACGCCATTATTCCACCCACTTTTAAGCGGTCGGTGAAATTTTGCACTATCTTTTCATAAAATAAAAGTCCATCATTTTGCAGTCCATATAACGCCATTTCAGGCTCAAAAGCGACTTCACTTTGCAAGCTTTTCATGTCTTCACTGGTTAAATACGGTGGGTTAGACACAATTATATCAAACTCACTATCAGTAGTTATCGGAGCTAGCACATCATCTTCTATTATTGTACATGATACGTCGTTAAGTTTTGCATTTTTATTAGAGTAGTCGAGTGCTATTTTACTTTTTTCAAGTAAAATTACAGTGGGGTTTTGTTTTTTTAACGCTTTTGCAAGCGATATTCCAACGCAACCACTACCACTACATAAATCTAAAATTTTAGGTGACTTAACATCTTTTAAAACTGCGAGTGAAACGTCTACGAGTGTTTCAGTATCTTGACGAGGAATAAGTACACCTTCACCGACTAAAAATGTGTTTCCGTAAAACTCCCACTCGCCTAAAATATACTGTAGTGGGTAATGCCTTATTCTTTTATTAACAAGTTCTATGAGCGTTAATTTTAGCGTTTCATCGACTAAAACATCGTCAATTAAAACCTGCTCTTTTTTAAGTTTACATATGTGACACACCAAAATCATAGCTTCACATTCGTCTATGTAATTAGCACTACTAAAACGCTTTTTAGTATCTAAATAAAGCTGTTTTGAGCTAACTTTTTTTACCATTGGTCTTCTTCTTTATTTTCTGGAATAACAGCTTTAAGTGCAGCAATAGCAATTTCTAATTGTGTATCGTCAGGCTCATTTGTAGTTAGTCTTTGGAGTTTTAAACCGGGCCAAGAAACGATTCGGGTAATAAAGTTATCGTATCTACCGGCAAGTTTTATAATCTCATAAGCGATTCCTACAACTAAAGGTAAGAGTGTGATTTTTAAAATAGTTCTTATTACAACGCTTTCCCAAGTTACTACTGAGAAAATAATTATACTTAAAATTAAAATTATTAGTAAAAAGCTTGTTCCGCAACGTGGGTGAAAACGTGTATATTTTCTTGCGTTTTCAGGTGTTAGTTCTTCGCCTGCCTCGTAGCAAGCGATACTTTTATGTTCTGCACCATGGTACTCAAAAACTCGTTTTATTTCTTTCATTCTTGAGACTAAAGCTAAGTACGCAATGAAAATAGCGATTTTAATAACGCCTTCAATAACTCCTTTAAATCCGCCGAGTACAACAACATTATTAAGAAGTTTTACAACTAAAGTCGGTAGCAACATAAAAAGTCCAATTGATAAAAATACGCCCAAAATGCCACCAATCATCATAACAATAGGCATTAATTTTTCTCCAAAAACTCTATCAAGAAATTTTTCAAACTTTGTTTCTGCTTCCATTTCTTCATCAAGTCCTGCTTTAGTAGCAGACTTCATCAAACATTTATACCCATCAACCATGCTAATAATAAAGTTGACAACGCCACGAATAATAGGTGTTTTAGTGAATATTCTCCACCACTTTTTATTTTTTTGGATCTCCCAAACTTCTAGGTCAATTTCGCCTGCCGGAGTTCTTACCGCCATTGAAGCCTTATCAATGCCACGCATCATTACGCCCTCAATTAACGCTTGCCCTCCAATTTTACTTTTATGTGTTTTTTTATTATTCAATTTTACCGTCCCTTTCATCTTTATTATTTAATTCAACAGCCGAAGAAATTTCAGTTTTTCTTTCTTCACCTTTTTTCAAATTTATTGGCAGTCTAATAGTGACTTTTGTGCCTACAGTTAGAGTGCTTTTTATTGTTACGTCACCGTCGTGCATTAAAATAATCTCATTTGCAACCGCAAGTCCAATACCCGATCCACGTCTAGTTAAATTAGCTTTATAAAACTTAGTTTTAACTTTCGGTAAATCCTCAGGTGATATTCCACACCCTGTGTCTTCGACTGTAATAAAAATATCCGATTCGGTTGCATTTATTTCAACCGTTACAGTGTCCCCGGCATCAGAATATTTTAGAGCGTTGTCGATTATATTGATAAACACTTGCCTTAATCTGTTTTTATCGCCAAAAATGAATGGTACCATTAAAGGCTCATTATAAACAAGATTAATATTGTCTCTTTTTGCTCTTTGTGTATATATTAACACAGCTTCACCAAGTTCGGCTAAAATGTCAATCTTAGTTTTAACTAGTGTAAATCTTCCGTTTTGCATACGTGAAAAGTCAAGGAGTTCTTCGACCATGATTGAAAGCCTTTCGGTCTCACTTGTAATTACTAGCATACCTTTTTTCATAGTTTCTGTATCGTTTTCGTTTGAGGACATGAGCGTTTCGCTCCACCCTTTAATGGCGGTAAGTGGTGTTCTTAACTCGTGTGAAACCGACGATATAAACTCGTTTTTAACTTCATCGGCAGCGGTTATTTCGTCTGCCATGTAATTGATAATATCAGTAAGTTCACCTAATTCGTCATTTGAAGTTTTTACAATGCGAGCGCTCATATCACCTGTAGCAAACTTTCTTGCAACAGCACCAACGTCACGCACCGGTATTACAATGGACTTAATAAAATAAAAGCCTGAAACCATTACTAAAACAATAACAACGAGCGACGCTAGTGAAAAAACACCCATGTAAAGAAGTAACAGTTTATCAACTTGCTTTAATGACGTGACATATCTAATGGCTGAATACTCGCCATTTATTGTAGGTATGAGCGTTGTTATTGCCATTATTTTTTCGCCTGTATCGGTTTTAGCTATGTTCATTCCGACACCGTTTGCAGACTCTAAAGCAGTATCATAATCTTGCATGTGCATTTGCTTATTGTATGAAAACCCACTAGAAGAAAGTGCTATTTGTCCATTGTGATCAATAGCAGTTATTTCAATTTTGCTTTTTTCATCGAAATTTTCTATTATGTCTCGAAATTCGGCGTTAAAATCGACTTCGTTATCTTCAATTGTACGTGACAGCGTTCCCGAAATCATGTTAGCACGTGAAAGTACCGCTTGCTTTACACCTGAATAGTGATAATTTTTTACAGAGAAGAAAAACGCTACTCCACCGATAAAAACAATTAACAAAATAACGCACAAGCTGTTAATTATCCATCTTTGAGTTATACTTTTAATTGCCACACTATCACTTCCCGGTAAAAATTTTTATACGCTACTTACTCAGACGGCGTGTTTTTCACAGCAGACACATTTCCCTGCCATTTGTATCCATATCCCCACAAAGTTTGAATATATAAAGGTTTTGACGGCTCATCTTCAAGTTTCATTCTAAGACGTCTAATATTAACATCGACTATTTTGATATCGCCAAAATAATTATCTCCCCAGATTTGTTCAAGTATTTTGCTGCGTTCTAGAGCGACATCGTTATTTCTAAAAAAGTATTCCATGATTTGATACTCGACCTGCGTTAAATCGACAAGCACACCGTTTTTTGTAAGCGTTCTACTTTTAGGATTTAGCACAAAGTCACCTGAAGTTAGCAAAGTAACCGCACTATCTTCCCGTGAAGAAAGAGTAACTCTTCTATAAATAGCGTCAACTCTAGCTACAAGTTCTGATGGACTAAAAGGTTTAGTGACATAGTCATCTGCGCCGAGCATAAGTCCACGCACTTTATCCATTTCCTGTGTTTTAGCGCTAAGCATAATAATTCCAATAGTTCCGCTTTTTTCTCTAAGGTGCTTACACACTTCAAAACCATCGATTCCCGGCATCATGATATCCAAAAGAGCGACGTCAAAATCTTTATAGCCTCCTCGCCGCTTGAAACATCAACAGTAGTGTATCCGGAACGCTGCAAATTAATAACGACAAAATCTCTTATTGTTTCTTCATCTTCACAAACAAGAATTTTTTTCATGCTAATTCCCCCTTAAATTTATAGTAATGAAAAGCTATCTAAAACATCTTTAGAGTTTATACCGAGTGAATTATGAATGCTATCTAATTTAAACATATACATTAGTTGCCCATAGTTATCAAGTGTTTGGTACTCTTTTTTTATAGTTTCTATATTAGGGTCGTCTTTTTTAGTAACACGCACCGAGAAGATTTTATTTGTGGCTTGTTGATTAGCATCATATTCGCACACTGTTAATTCATTTGTACTAGGTGCAAATTGCAGGGTGATTTTTCCAATCCACTCCCTCTTTATTTTTATTAAAAAGCCCAAAGAGTAGTCGACATAGTCAGTTTCATGAAGTACAAGGTCGTTATTTTTATAGTTGTACCAATTAGTGTAGTAGAGTTGTTGCGTCTTTTCTACATCTTTGTACCCGTCTATTTGAGTTAAGGTGGGGATTTCATAAATCAAATCATCGTTAATATCCATGCAGTGCGTTGGTACATTGCGTGCAGTTTTTGCAATTAAGCTGTCTTCATAGTCCTGGTTATCTTTATAAATTAAATTAACAAGGTTATTATCTTGATATGATAAAATTTCAGTTACCATGTTGTTATTTGTACACATACCGTCTAAAAAAAGTGCCGGTGTAGTCGTGTCTATTAAACCATGTTCAATGTTTACGTATTCAGTGACATTAGGGTCCATATTTACACTTGATAAAAGTTTAACATCACTTGAAAATATATCATATAAACTAGCTTGAGAAACGACTGTTGTAGAATTATCAAGCTGTTTATTTGTAAGCGTTATAATTTCACGTTTTCCATCCGAGTCGATATCAATTACTTCAAAGTTTCTACATTTTGCGTTGTAAACTTCTTCGAGCATTGAGTTTTGGTATGAAAATACTTTTAATTCTTTTTCACTTTGACCCAAAACGTTAAAGCCAATAATGATGTACGTTTTATTGTCCGCTTTAATAAAAGAGACTTTTTCGACTTCTGACGCATTGACACCAATTTCGCACATCGATGCCCAGCGATCGTTTTTCTGGTCAAGAACATTTATTTTAAGTGGGTTTGTAAACGAGTTATTCGGAGTTTGTTCGTAAAATACAATCGCTTCTTGTGTTGACTCTTGATCTAAGTCCGCTATTAAAAATGCAGATTTAAAGTCACCTGTGCGTGGGTATTTAAGTGTAATATTTTTACCTACACTTTCTTCTAGTGCTTTATAAATCATATCTTGTTGCTTGGAAAGTTTAGGAGGAGACAATAAATTATCGACTGCATTTTGCTGGTAATTGCAACCGGAAAGTGTAATTATCACGATAAAAGCTATTAGTAGTGATATTTTTTTCAACTTTTCATTCCTCCTAATAAGTTTTAGGCAAATCCCCTACACCAAACTCACGCTAAGCTAATTTACCATCTATTAATTATATCACAGATATAATGATTTTCATACTGTTTTTGTAAATTTTATAAGAATGATAGCGTACACTCACTAACTTTTTAAAAAAATAAAAGCCCGGTACAAAAATAATTTTGTACCGGGTAATTTAAATAAGATTTATTTTAGTGCTTCACTTGCAGCAACTGCACAAGCAACAGTAGCACCAACCATTGGGTTATTACCCATACCGATTAGTCCCATCATTTCAACATGTGCCGGAACTGAAGATGAACCAGCAAATTGAGCATCTCCGTGCATACGTCCCATAGAGTCAGTTAGTCCATATGATGCAGGACCTGCTGCCACGTTATCAGGGTGTAGTGTACGACCAGTACCGCCGCCTGATGCTACAGAGAAGTATTTAACATCATTTTCAGTAGCCCATTTTTTATAAGTTCCTGCAACTAAATGCTGAAAACGTGTTGGGTTAGTTGAGTTACCAGTGATAGAAACGTCAACTTTTTCTTTTTTCATAATAGCAACGCCTTCAAGTACATCGTTAGCACCATATACTTTAACTGCTGCTTTATCGCCTGTTGAGTAAGCAATTTCACGAACTACATTTAACTCACCAGTTTTAAAATCATAATCAGTTTCAACGTAAGTAAAACCATTGATTCTTGAAATTATATAAGCTGCGTCTTTACCAAGACCGTTTAGTATAACACGTAGTGGAGCTTTTCTTGCTTTGTTTGCAGTTTTAGCGATTCCGATAGCACCTTCAGCAGCTGCAAAAGATTCGTGACCTGCTAAAAAGCAAAAACAATCAGTTTCTTCTTTTAAAAGCATAGCGCCTAAATTACCATGTCCTACTCCAACGTCACGTTGTTCAGCAACAGAGCCGGGAATGCAAAAAGCTTGAAGTCCAAGACCTATTGCTTGTGCAGCGTCCGATGCAACTGTAGCGCCTGTTTTAAGAGCGATTGCAGTACCTAAAGTGTATGCCCAAACAGCATTTTCAAATGCTATAGGTTGAACACCTTTAACTATATCTTCAACATTGATGCCTTTTTCCAAACAGCAATCTCTTGCTTCTTCAATAGTCGCAAAACCATATTTAGCAAGACACGCTTCTATTTTAGGCATTCTTCTTTCTTTACCTTCAAAATTAGCCATTATAACAAAACCTCCTTAATTATTCTTCACGAGGGTCAATATGTTTTACAGCCTCAGCGTAACGTCCATAAGTACCCACGTTTTGTTCGAAAGCCTTTGTAGGGTCAACGCCGTGACGAATGTCCTCAAGCATTTTACCAATCTTAACAAACTTATAACCAATAGCTTCGCCATTATCGTCAATTCCAACTGAAAGAATATAGCCCTCAGCCATTTCCATATAACGAACGCCTTTTGCGTTTGTAGCAAAAATTGTACCAACTTGTGAGCGTAAACCTTTTCCTAAGTCCTCAAGACCTGCTCCGATTGGCAATCCACCTTCACTAAATGCAGTTTGTGATCTACCATAAACTAATTGCAAGAAAATTTCACGCATAGCAACGTTAATAGCATCACATACTAAGTCAGTATTTAATGCTTCTAACATAGTTTTGCCTGTTAAAATTTCAGCTGCCATTGCTGCTGAATGAGTCATACCCGAACAACCTAGTGTTTCAATCAAAGCCTCTTCGATTATACCGTCTTTAACGTTTAAAGTAAGCTTACAAGTACCTTGTTGTGGTGCGCACCAGCCAACACCATGTGAAAGACCTGAGATATCTTTAATATCGTATGCTTTAACCCATTTGCCTTCCTCCGGAATTGGTGCCGGTCCATGTTTAGGACCTTTAGAGAGAGTACACATTCTCTCAACTTCATGAGAATAGTTCATATTGCTACTCCTTTCGGTTAACTTCCCAAAATATTTACAAGAATAGTTCTTGTGCTTATCCTATTATAATAAATTTTGTGACTTAAAGCAATAGGTATTTGTCAAAATATTAACAACGTTCTATTAATTTTTTTGTAAAACATTATCCATTGCTTTTTTATTCGGTTGTGGTATAATTAAATCACGCAAATAAATAACTAAACTAAAAATGCAAAAAGCACCTGCCGAGTTTAAAGATTCGTTCTAAGAACAAGGCAATAATTTTCTTTGTACTAAGCTAAAAGGGTAATCCTGAAAGCGAAGAACCAAAAATTCTAACGCCTCACGTTGCCATTTAGGTAACGTGTTTTATTTTTTTTAAAGGGGATGAAAAAACCATGGAAACGAGAATTGCACTAATCGGAATAATAGTAAACGACTATGCAGCAACTGAAAAAATCAATGCTATTTTACACACTTATGGCGAGTATATCGTCGGACGAATGGGCGTACCTTATAAGCCAAAAAACGTGAATATAATTAGCGTGATTATGGATGCGCCAAATGATATTATAAGTACAGCAACCGGTAAACTCGGAATGATACCAGGGGTAAGCATAAAAACCGTATACGGTAAAATTTAGGAGGTAATTTGTGAATAAAAATGAGCTAATTGCCGCACTAAAACTCGAAGACTTTAGTAGCATTTACAAAATATCAGACACTATACGTCGTGAGCAAAAAGGTGATATTGTTGACATCAGGGCGATATTAGAGTTTTCAAATTACTGCAAACAAGACTGTGCTTATTGTGGACTTAACTGTAAAAACAAAACAGTATCTAGATATAGAATGTCAAAAGAAGAGATAATAAAAACAGCTAGCGAAACAGCGTTAGCAGGATATAAAACAATTGTTCTTCAGTCGGGCGACGACGACTTTTTCACTTCTTCTATACTAGGCGAAATAGTAAAAGCTATCGCAAAAACCGGCATAACAATAACTTTAAGCTGTGGCAATAAAAGTTACGAGAGCTTAAAATATCTTCACGAATGTGGTGCTAGTCGCTATTTATTAAAGCATGAAACGTCTAACCCCGAACTTTACGAGAAGTTTCATCATACCAGCACATTTTCACAGAGAATTACGTGTTTAAAAGACATCAAAAAAGCAGGGTTTGAAGTCGGAAGTGGGTTTATGGTAGGGCTACCCGGGCAAACGCTTTTTGATATTGCAAATGACATTCACTTACTAAAAACTTTAGAGTGTGACATGGCAGGAATAGGTCCATTTATTTCTCACGGTGCAACGCCACTTAAAGGCTGTGCTAATGGTAGTACTGAACTTACAAAAAGAGCAATAGCGTTAGCAAGAATAGAAATTCCTTCAATCAATCTGCCTGCTACAACTGCTTTAGGAGTAATTAACAAGGGCGAAAAAAACGACGTTTTTTCGTGTGGCGCTAATGTTGTTATGCTAAAAGTTACGCCAACGGAGTTTAAGAAAAAATACGAGATATATCCGGCATCGTTTTCTAAAACCGACATAAAAAAACAGCGACAAGAACTAGAAGACGAAATTAAATCACTAAATAGAATACCATATTAAAAGGAGAAAAAAACATGTATAACAGTAAATCAAAAATTGCAGAAGAGTTTATAGATGACGAAGAAATAAACAAAACAATCGAGTACGCACAAGAAAACAAGGATAATATAGTGCTTTTAAACTCCATACTTGAAAAAGCAAAAGAGTGCAAAGGTATAGACTATAAAGAAGCATTATTACTCCTTGAAAGTGATAATGAAGAGATAAAAGAAAAAACATTTGCACTTTCAAAGGAGATTAAAAAACGTTTTTATGGCAACCGAATTGTAATGTTTGCGCCACTTTATTTATCTAATTACTGTGTTAACGAGTGTAGATATTGTCCTTATCATCATTCCAACTCCCATATAGGACGTAAAAAACTAACTCAAGAAGAAATAGAAAAAGAAGTTATAGCACTTCAAGATATGGGGCATAAACGTCTAGCGCTTGAAGCCGGAGAAGATCCTGTAAATAACCCAATTGAGTATATTCTTGAGTGTATAAAAACGATTTATAGTATCAAGCACAAAAACGGTGCAATAAGACGTGTTAATGTAAATATTGCAGCAACAACGGTCGAAAATTATGCAAAACTTAAAGCCGCAGGAATTGGTACATACATTCTTTTTCAAGAAACATATAATAAAAAAAGCTATGAGTACTTACATCCAAAGGGACCAAAATCTAACTATGCGTATCACACCGAGGCAATGGATAGAGCAATGGAAGGCGGCATTGACGATGTTGGTGTTGGCGTTTTGTTTGGACTTAATATGTACAAATACGACTTTGTCGGCTTATTAATGCACGCAAAACATCTTGAAGATTCTATGGGTGTTGGTCCTCATACAATAAGCGTTCCGAGAATTTGCCCGGCTGATGACGTAAACCCGGACGAGTTTACAAACGCAATCCCGGACGATATTTTTTGCAAAATTGTTGCAGTTTTGCGTATTGCAGTTCCTTACACTGGAATTATAATTTCAACAAGAGAGTCACAAAAAACTCGTGAGCGAGTTATTCCACTAGGAGTTTCTCAAATAAGCGGTGCGTCTTGCACAAGCGTTGGCGGTTATGCTCAAAAAGAAAACAAAGACGAAAGCACTTCACAGTTTGATGTGAGCGACACAAGAACGCTTGACGAAGTTGTAAATTGGCTATTAAAATTAGGGTACATTCCGAGTTTTTGTACTGCATGCTACCGTCAAGGACGTACCGGCGATAGGTTTATGAAACTAGTAAAGTCCGGACAAATTGCTAACGTGTGTCAAGCCAATGCGATAATGACTTTAAAAGAATATCTAGAAGACTACGCTAAAAGCGACACACGTGATGCCGGTCTTAAAACAATAGCACAGGAAATAAAAATGATTCCAAACCCAAAAGTCAAAGAAATCGTTTTGCAAAACCTTAATAGTTTAGATGAGGGTAAGCGTGACTTTAGATTTTAAAAAGTATAAGTCTATTTTATAATAAAAATTATTTACTGTAACGGTGCGACAAAAAGTCGCACACTGATTATTTTCTTATCATTTTTTCTTTGCAAGGTAAGAGTGACTTAATTTTTTGTTTTGTGCCGATGCAAAGCGGCGGAATCGAGTAAAAATGAATACCACACCCAATTCAAACAGACTTTATATCTCAATTTTTGGCAGAACAAACGTCGGAAAATCGACGCTCCTAAACACACTCACCGGTCAATATTCGGCGATAGTCAGTAAAACACCCGGCACAACTACTGACCCTGTTAATAAGCCAATAGAAATAAATGGGCTTGGTGCTTGTGTTATAACCGATACAGCAGGGTTTGACGACATTACTTCACTTGCAAGTCAGCGAATAAATAAAACAGAGATTGTATTAGATAAAACAGACATAGCAGTTGTACTTTTTAATGATAGTGATATAACTATAGAAAGTGAATGGATAAAAAAGTTACAAAAGCGTACAATTCCTTTTCTTGCGTGCATAACAAAAAAAGACTTAGGTGAAAATAAAGAACTTTATGAAAAAATCAAAACGCAGTTTGGTGTAACGCCTTTATATTTTAGTGCGAGCGATGAAGTTTTAAGGGAAAATCTTATAAAAAAGCTGATAAGTCTTGTGCCTGAAGATTTTGGCACGCAAAGTATAACTGCAAAGCTAGTAAGCGAAAACGAGCATGTTTTATTAGTAATGCCCCAGGATTTACAAGCACCGAAAGGTAGACTTATTTTACCGCAAGTTCAAACTATAAGAGACTTACTTGATAATAAATGTATTGTAACTTCCTGCACATTAACGTCATTAGAAAAGGCGTTAAGTTTAAGTAAAGAGCCACCGTCATTAATAATAACCGACTCGCAAATTTTTAAAGAAGTATATGAAATGAAAAGTGAAAAGTCACGTCTTACTTCATTTTCTGTTTTGTTTGCACAGTATAAAGGCGACATAAATGAATTTATAAGTGGAGCAAATGCACTAAACTCGTTAGGTGAACATGCAAAAATTCTTATTGCAGAAAGTTGCACGCACGTACCGCTAGGTGAGGATATAGGCAGAGTAAAAATCCCTGTTCTACTTAAAAAGCGACTAGGAAACAATATTACAATAGATAATGTAAGTGGCACGGACTTTCCTAAGGATTTAAAAAAGTACGATTTAATTGTACACTGTGGAGCGTGTATGTTTAATCGCAAGTTTGTTTGCTCACGAATAGCACTAGCCAAAGAAGCTAACGTGCCAATAACAAATTACGGTGTTTTAATAGCTTTTCTTTCAGGGATTTTAGAAAAAATTGAATACTAAAAAAACAGTCGGTACTTAAAAGGGTACCGACTGTTTTTATTATTTAGCGTATTCTATTGCTCGACTTTCACGAATTAGATGAACTTTAATTTGTCCTGGATATTCAAGTTCTTTTTCGATTTTAGCTACAATTTCACGTGCAACCAAAACCATCTTTTCATCTTTAACATCTTCAGGTTTAATCATTATTCTTATTTCACGTCCGGCTTGAATTGCATACGATTTTTCAACACCCTCAAATGAGTTTGCGATTTCTTCTAGCTTTTCAAGACGTTTGATGTAATTTTCTAGATTTTCTCTTCTTGCTGCGGGTCTCGCTGCTGAAATAGCATCTGCTGCTTGAACTAAGCAAGCAATAATAGTTTTTGCCTCAACGTCGCCATGATGTGCCTCGATTGCATGAATAACCTGTGGGTTTTCTTTAAATTTGCGTGCAATGTCAACACCGATTTCAACGTGTGAGCCTTCTATTTCGTGATTCAATGCCTTACCGATATCGTGTAAAAGGCCTGCTCTACGTGCCATATTAGCATCAATACCTAATTCTGATGCCATCATTCCTGCTAAGAATGCAACTTCCATAGAGTGATTTAATACGTTTTGACCGTAACTTGTTCTATATCTCAAGCGGCCTAACAATTTAACGATTTCGTGATGAACGCCATGCACGTTAGTTTCCATAACAGCACGCTCACCGTCAACCTTAATTTTCTGCTCTACATCACGCTTTGATTTTTCAACCATTTCTTCAATTCTTGTTGGGTGAATACGTCCATCTTGAATTAAACGCTCTAGCGTTTGTCGTGCAATTTCACGACGAACTGGGTCAAAGCAAGAAAGTGTGATTGCTTCAGGTGTGTCGTCGATAATTAAATCAACACCTGTTAAAGTTTCAATTGCCCTGATGTTTCTGCCTTCACGTCCTATTATTCTTCCCTTCATTTCGTCGTTAGGAAGATTAACAACTGAAACTGTAGCCTCTGATACCTGGTCGGCTGCACATCTTGAAATTGCTAAAGAAATAAGCTCACGCGCTTTTTCTTCGCACTCGTCTTTAACTTGTTGCTCGTAATTAGTGACTTTAACTGATTTTTCGTGTGTTAGTTCCTCTTCAAGCGTGTCAAGTAATTGATTTTTAGCTTGTTCGGCAGTTAGCCCCGAAATTCGTTCAAGATTATCTATCTGACTTTTTTTAATCTTATCAGCATCTTCTAATCTTTCTTCAGCGTCTTTTAATTTTGCTTGAATTTTCTCATCTTTTAGTTCAAGCGCATCAATTTTTTTGTCTAGCGTTTCCTCTTTTTGAACAATTCTGCGTTCTTGTCTTGTAACTTCTAAGCGACGCTCCTTAATGTCCCTTTCGGCCTCTGAGCGAAGCTTATGTATTTCCTCTTTTGCTTCAATGATTGTTTCTTTTTGCTTAGTTTCTGATTCTTTTTTTGCGTCTTCTAAGATTTTAACAGCTTGCTCTTCAGCACTTCCGATTAAAGCTTCTGCAATCTTTTTTCTATGGTTAATACCAAGCTTAAAGGAAACAATTCCAAACGTTACGCCTGATACAACAAATGCCGCTACGCAAAATAATATAACTGTTGATAACTCCATTTGCATCTAAACCTCCTTATTAAATTTTCAAGATTCCATATTATTAATCTGAATAAAATATTATTAAATATACGGAATATGCTCTTTTGAGCGTTTTAAATTATTAATTTACAAATATTATTAGGTACATATTAAAAATTATCTTATAATATACCACTCTTTAATATTTTATTACTTTTTGCCCGATATGTCAAGTAAAATATACCATTAGTTATAATTTTATAAAAAAATTATTTTTAGTGACAAGTTAATGTTATATTTTATTGTGTTTTAGACACTTTTATGATAAAATCATTCTTATTAATTTAATGAAATAGGAGACTAAAATGGCTAAACCGTCAATGCAAGCACTAAAAATTCTTACTTTAATGAAGTTTTTGTTTGATTTTTCTGACCAAGACCACACGCTAACAATAAATGATATGATAAGCGCTCTTAATTTACATGGACTCACTTGTGAAAGAAAAAGCATTTACGACTATCTTGAGTCACTTCGCACATTTGGCATGGATATTATAACCGTAAAAAACAAAACCACCGGATATTATGTTGCTTCAAGGGAGTTTGAACTAGCAGAATTAAAGCTTTTAGTCGACTCAGTAGAAGCTTCAAAGTTTATCACGCATAAAAAATCGACACAGCTTATTAAAAAGCTAGGCGCTCTTGCAAGCACATATGAGTCTAAGCTTTTATCTCGTCAAGTGCATGTTAATAACCGCATAAAAACTATGAACGAAAGTATCTATTATAATGTAGATGCACTTCACACAGCTATAGCAACAAATAAACAAATAAGTTATCAGTACTGCGAGTACAATCTAGCTAAAGAACGAAAACTTCGTCATAATGGCAAAGTGTACCATGTTAGTCCTTTTGCACTTTCTTGGAATGACGGTAACTATTACCTTGCAGCATATGATGAACTTGTGGGCAGAATAAATCTTTATCGTGTCGATAAAATGTCAAACATTGCAATTGAAATGAAGCCACGTGAGGGCTTAAAACTATACGAAAAATTTGACATTGCAAAGTATTCGTCTTCTCTTTTTTCTATGTTTTCGGGTGAACTTAGAAGGGTTGAACTTATAAGCGATAATTCATTAATCGGTGTTTTTATTGATAAATTTGGTACTGATATTATGATAATTGCAGCAGACGAAAATAATTTTTTGACAAACGTCGACATTTCTGTGAGCAGTCAATTTTTCGGGTGGCTAGCCGGGTTTTCAGGAAAAATCAAAATTGTTTCCCCTGCTAGTGTTAAAGAAGAGTACAAAGCCTACATAATGTCAATTTTAGACGAAATTAAATAAAAAAATTTCCTTTTATAATTTGCACTTTTTATCAAATATTAATAGAAGTATTAGATTTGAATTGAAAGGTGTAAAAAATGAGGAAATTTTTTAGGTACACAAGTGTTATTCTAGCATTTTTATCGTGCGGACTTTTTTGCGTTGTAATATATTTTAATGTAGCAATGCCTGAACATTTTTACGTTCAAGAGGGCAAAGAGTTTTTTTTAGATAATGGCACACTAATTGAAAAAGCGACTTTTGTCAATAAAAGTAGCGGTACTAGTGAAACTGTTGTGCTAAAACTTTGCGGAATTATACCAATTAAAGAAACGCAGATTAACGTTGTACAGCAACAAGCGGTGTCGCCCGGCGGAACTCCTTTTGGAATAAAACTATTTACTCAAGGCGTCATGGTTATAAAAACCAGCGAAATTCAAACTGCTAATGGAAAGTCGACTCCTGCAAAAGACGCTGATATTAGTGAGGGCGACATGATTATTTCAATAAACTCTAAGGAAGTCTTTACTAACGAAGAAGTCGCAAGCATAGTAAGTAAAAGTGATGGAAAAGTGCTTGACGTGTTAATTAGTCGTGACGGTAACAAAATAAACACTAAACTTACACCGGCTTTATCTTCTACTGACAATAAATATAAATGCGGCGTTTGGGTGCGAGACTCATGTGCTGGAATTGGAACAGTCACTTTTTTTGATAGCCGTACAAACCTTTTTGCCGGTTTAGGTCACGCAATATGCGATAATGACACCGGCAAAATTATGCCACTTAGTTCAGGTGAAGTCTGCAAAGTTTCGATAAACAGTGTGATTAAGGGCGTTGTCGGCACTCCCGGACAACTTAGTGGCTGTTTTACTTCAAACAAAGCAAATGGTAAACTTCTTTTAAATAACGAGGCAGGAATATTTGGCACTCTTACTTGTAAACCTAGCAATTATCAAGACATTCCCGTCGCTTTTAAGCAAGATATAAAAAAAGGTGCAGCAAAAATAATCACCACGCTAGACTCGAATGTTCCCGAGGAATTTGATATCGAAATAGAAAAAATCAACTTAAATCCAAAAACTTTAACTAAAAACATGGTGATAAAAGTCACTGACCCTAGGCTACTAGAAAAAACCGGTGGAATTGTTCAAGGTATGAGCGGTAGCCCAATTATTCAAAATAATAGACTTGTCGGTGCTGTAACACACGTGTTTGTTAATACACCTGACCGTGGATATGGCATATTTGCAGAAAATATGCAGTTATTTACAAAAGAACTTGAAAAACGTCTTGTAAAATAATGAGATTAATGCTATTATTTATAGTGCTGTCGAATTGTGGGGAAACGTGTCGGAAAAATAATGGTATTATTTGTAAAATAATTGTTGCATTTTATGGAAGTTTATGGTAATATAATATTAGCGGAGAAATTAATATTATATTATGGAGGAATTAGTATGAGTGGCGTTAGAAAAGTTTTGATAGGTGATAATTCGATGCAATATGGTATACCATGTGCAGACATTCTAATATCGATGGATTTTGAGGTAAGCATTGTACCAAAAGACGGGGCGCAGATGATTGAAGCGATTGAAAAGAAAGAGCCTGACATTGTAATTATGGATGCGTTCATGCCACAGTTAGATGCAATAGGTGTTATGGGACGAATAAAACAGCTTGAATGTAAACAGCCTATATTTATTATAACTTGCAACTATGATAATCCTTTTGTAGAAAAATCGGTTATGGAAAACGGTGCTGCTTATTACATGCTTCGACCATTTGACCCGGAATATTTATGTCACCGAATTAATTCTATGTCACTTGACGGTGATGGCACATTTCATTTAATGAGCGAGGCTAAAAAAGACCCGAATGAAACTGACCTTGAAGTTTTAGTAACGGACGTAATTTTGCAAATTGGTGTACCGGCGCATGTAAAAGGTTATTACTACTTAAGAGAAGGAATAATTCTAGCTATTAACGACACTGAAATGATAGATTCAGTTACAAAGCAGTTATATCCTGCGATTGCAAAAACGTTTGATACAACGTCTTCACGAGTAGAAAGAGCAATACGACACTCAATTGAGATTGCCTGGGACAGAGGCGATGTTGACACATTAAATTCTTATTTTGGATATACCATTCACACTGGTCGAGGAAAGCCGACTAACAGTGAATTTATTGCAATGATTGCTGATAAATTAAGACTAAAAATCAAAAAGATGAAAATAGCTATATAAACAAGCTATAATATCTTCTTCTAGATAGTAAAATTAGATACCGGTTAAATATACAGTAAAAATATATAATTTTCATTAAAAGAGTGTCTTAAAACTGACACTCTTTTAAAATTTTTATAAACCTCTACACAAGAGGATTAATTTGTGATAGAATATAAATAACAGGTTTTTATGAAAGGAAAAGAATATGCAAAATGTAAAACAACTTTCGATAATTGTAGGACATTATGGAAGTGGAAAAACGAATATAGCAGTTAATATGGCATTAACATTAAAACAGTCCGGTAAAGATGTTACGATAATAGACTTAGATATTGTCAATCCATATTTTCGTACAGCGGATTTTAAAGAGCTTTTAGAGTCTCATGGAATTGAGGTTGTAACGCCTTTATATGCAAACACAAATTTAGATATACCTGCACTCCCTCCACAAATAAGTACCTGTTTAGAAAACAAATCACGCTATGTTATAGTAGACGTTGGCGGAGATGACGCTGGGGCGACTGCACTTGGAAGATATTGCGATATCATAAATAGTCGTGATTATGATATGTTTTATGTGATTAACAGTTTCCGCTATTTAACAAAAACACCGTGTGAAGCAACTGCACTTTTAAAAGACATTGAAGTTTGCTCAAAAGTACGTGCGACAAAACTAATCAACAACTCAAATCTAGGACAGCTTACCACCGAAGAAACAGTGTTAAGTTCACAAGATTTTGCTAATGACATAAGCCGCCAAACCGATTTACCAATTGCCTTTACTTGTATTGATGAAAAGATTAAAACAAAGAAAAAAGACTATTACAAAGTAAAGATGATGGTAAAAAAGATATGGGACAAATAGTGCTTTATTAGGTATTTTTATCTTTTACTAGCATGAGAAAATAAAAAAATATGGAGGTATCAAAAATGGCTAAAGTAACAATTGACTATGAAAAATGTAAGGGATGCGAAATGTGCGTCGTTGCTTGTCCTAAAAAGATTTTGAAAATAAACAAAGACAAATTAAATCTTAAAGGCTACAACCCTGTAGATATCATTGACCCTGAAAAATGTATTGGTTGTGCAATGTGTGCTACAATGTGTCCTGACTGTATTTTAACTGTCGAGAAATAACAAAAGATTTTAAAACGAAAGGAATGAAGATATTATGGGACAAAAATATCTTATGAAAGGTAACGAGGCAATAGCAGAAGCCGCTATAAGAGCAGGCTGTAAGCATTTCTTCGGTTACCCAATCACGCCACAGACCGAAGTTTCGGCATATATGTCAAAACAAATGCCAAAAATAGGTGGAACATTTTTACAAGCAGAATCTGAAATTGCTGCAATCAATATGGTGCTTGGTGCATCTTCTTGCGGAGTAAGAGCAATGACGTCGTCTTCTTCTCCTGGAATAAGCTTAAAAAGTGAAGGAATTTCTTACATAGCAGGCTCGGATTTACCTTGTGTTATTTTAAATGTAATGCGTGGCGGACCAGGACTAGGTGGAATCCAACCCTCACAAGCTGACTACTGGCAAGCAACAAAAGCTTTAGGTCACGGTGACTTTCAGTTACTAGTTTTTGCGCCTTCTACTGTTCAAGAAATAGTTGATATGATAGGCTTATCTTTTGATTTAGCTGAAAAATATCGTATGCCTGCTTTAATTCTTGCTGATGGACTTCTAGGTCAAATGATGGAGCCTGTTGAGTTTCCAGAGCCGGCACTAGTTAAATCGCCAAAGGAAAAATCATGGGCTACTAGTACAACAGAAGAAAAAAGAAAACCAAATATAATTAATTCACTATATTTAAAACCTGACCAATTAGAAAACACTATTGTTGAGCGTTTTAAAAGATATGATGTAATAAAAGAAACTGAAGTGCGTGCTGACGAGTATTTAACTGATGATGCCGAAATTATCACCGTAGCTTATGGAACAACTGCACGTGTTGTACGCTCAGCAGTAGATAGAGCAAGAGCAGAGGGAATTAAAGTTGGCATGATAAGACCTATTACTTTGTGGCCTTTCCCGGCACAAATAATAAGTGATGCTGCACAAAAAGTAGATAACATGCTAGTTGTTGAAATGAGCATGGGTCAAATGGTTGAAGATGTTAGACTTTATGCTAATGGCAAATGTAATGTTGAGTTCTTTGGAAGAACAGGCGGAATTGTTCCTTCACCAAACGAAGTTTATGAACAAATCAAAAAAATAGGAGGTGTACGTTAATGGCTATAGTTTTTCAAAAAACAAAAGGCTTAACAGATGCAACTTTCCACTATTGTCCCGGATGTACACATGGTATTATACATCGTCTAGTTGCAGAAGTAATGGAAGAGCTAGGAATATTAGGCAAAACCGTAGGTATTGCTCCTGTTGGTTGTGCTGTAATGGCATACGACTATTTCAACTGTGACATGATAGAAGCGCCACATGGAAGAGCGCCGGCAGTTGCAACCGGTGCAAAAAGAGCAAACCCAGATAGTATCGTATTCACCTATCAAGGTGACGGTGACTTAGCCGCAATAGGAACTGCTGAAACTGTTCATGCTGCTACACGTGGTGAAAACATAACAGTAATATTTGTCAACAATGCAATTTATGGTATGACTGGCGGCCAA
>JAVWHI010000005.1:0-2394 GCA_036640155.1 Oscillospiraceae bacterium
ATTCATATAATTTTTGCAAAAGAATACTGTTTGAGGAATACGAAACTATTTATGTTTTTATTAAATCTTATTCTCGTAAAAAACGTTATATTTTGCCTAGAATAAATAAACGAATTTACCACCATATTCTCATAAGAGCCAAAAAAACCTGCTATAGTACAATAAGCACTATAGCAGGAAGTTAATTGCGATAAAATGAACTTATTTAAGTTCGATTTTTGCGCCAGCTTCTTCAAACTTAGCTTTTAATTCGTCAGCATCGTTTTTAGAAACAGCTTCTTTGATTGCTTTTGGAGCATTATCAACAATTTCTTTTGCTTCTTTTAAGCCTAAACCAGTAACTTCTTTAACTAGTTTGATTACGCCCATTTTTGAAGCGCCAGCTTCAACTAGAATTACATCAAATTCTGATTTTTCTTCAGCTTCTGGAGCAGCGGCAGCAGCAGCTACCATAGTAGGAGCAGCAGCGGAAACGCCAAATTCCTCTTCGATTGCCTTAACTAAATCGTTAAGTTCTAGAACTGTAAGTGCTTTAATATCTTCGATAAATTTTGTTAATTTTTCTGAAGCCATAATAATATCCTCCTAAATTTTGTCAGTCAAAGACTGATGTTTTTGATTAAAAACCTATGCAGGTTCTTTTTGAGCAATTGCATTAAGAGCAACTGCAAGTCCACGAACATTTGCAGTAAGAACGCTGAGTAACTGACCAATAAGTTGATCTTTTGATGGTAATTTACCAACTGCTATAGTTTTATCTTTGTCCATATATTGGCCATCCATAAAACCAGCTTTAATCTCGAAACAATTCTTGATTGAATCAGCATACTTTACAGCAACTTTTGCAGCTGCTATTGGGTCATCGCTTATTGCTAATGCGGTTGTTCCTTCTAAAACACTATCAAGACCGCTTATTCCGGCTTCTTTAGCTGCAAAACGTAACAATGTGTTTTTAACAACAGCATACTCAACACCAGCCTCACGCATTTCACGACGCAATGCTGTGTCGTTTTCAACGCTAATACCTTTATAGTCGATTATAACTCCTGCTGTTGCGCTTTTTAGCTTTTGTGCAAGATCAGAAACAATTCCTTGCTTTTCTTCAAGTACTTTTTTGCTTGGCAAATCAATTCACCTCCGCTTAAATTTTGAGCTTAAATTCTCAGTAGTAAAAACAAAAGCCTTCCTCTAATATCTAAAGACAAAAGAGAAAGGCTAAACATACACAAAATAAATTACGTATCGTGTTCCCCTCGGCAGGCGTTAAAAAAACTTACGCTATACGCACCTGCTGTCTTAAAGAAAATTTACAGCTATTATATTATATAATACTTTCTTGAGATTGTCAAGAAAAATTATACACCGTATTTTGATGTGCTAACTTTTATACCAGGTCCCATAGTAGCAGAAAGAACGCATGATTTAATATATTGACCTTTAGAAGCAGATGGTTTTGCTTTTACTATTGCTTCCATCAATGTATTCATATTTTCTTCTAGCTTTTCTGCACCGAAAGATGCTTTTCCTATTGGGCAGTGAATAATGTTAGTTTTATCTAAACGATATTCAATTTTACCTGCTTTTGCTTCAGTAACAGCTTTAGCAACATCAGTTGTAACTGTTCCTGCTTTTGGACTTGGCATTAAACCTTTAGGACCTAATACCTTACCAAGACGTCCTACAACGCCCATCATATCAGGGGTTGCAATAACAACGTCAAAATCAAACCAGCCTTCACCTTGAATTTTTGAAACAAATTCATCGGATCCAACATATTCAGCACCGGCATTTGTTGCTGCTGCGATATTGTCGCCTTTACACAAAACAAGAACACGAACAGTTTTACCTGTACCGTTTGGCAAAACTACAGCGCCACGTACCTGTTGGTCAGCATGACGTGAGTCAACACCTAATCTTATGTGTATTTCAATAGTTTCGTCGAATTTTGCTTTAGCAGTTGAAACAGCATTACTTAAAGCTTCTGATACTTCATAAAGTTTACTGCGGTCAACAGCTTTCACACTATCAACATAATGTTTTCCATGTTTCATACTTATTTTTCCTCCCTAAAAGTGGTTAATAACGGATTTTTCCTCCCACCAGGGTTAATTAATCGACAACTTCTATGCCCATTGAGCGAGCCGTTCCAGCAACCATACTCATTGCAGCTTCAACGCTTGCAGCGTTTAAGTCAGGCATTTTTTGTTGAGCGATTTGTTTAACCTGCTCCGTGGTAATTTTAGCAACCTTTGTTTTGTTTGGCACACCTGAGCCACTTTCAATGCCGCAAATCTTTTTAATTAGGACTGCAGCAGGTGGTGTTTTTGTAACAAAGGTAAAGGAGCGGTCAGCGTAAACTGTAATAACAACAGGAATGATTAATCCAATGTCATT
>JAVWHI010000005.1:2404-6301 GCA_036640155.1 Oscillospiraceae bacterium
TTTTGTGCGCTCATTAAATTCCTTTGTGAACGACATAATGTTAACACCGTGTTGACCTAAAGCAGGACCAACCGGTGGTGCTGGGGTAGCTTTTCCAGCAGGAATTTGAAGCTTGATAAAGCCTACTACCTTTTGAGCCATAATATGCACCTCCATAATTTGTGGTAAATGGCGGAATAAATTAAATATTCCTCCCACTAGCATTTATATATAAATATAAACGCTCACAAGCTAAAAATAGCTTGTGCGTCTAGCATAATTGCTAGCTTATGCAATAGTTAGCTGTCCTAGTTCAAGCTCTACAGCTGTGTCTCTACCGAACATCGAAACAGTTGTCGTAACAATGTTTTTTTCAGTATCAATAGAGGTAACCACGCCAATAAAGCCGTCTAATGGGCCTGAGATAACTTTTACAGTATCTCCAACTGCATAGTTGATTTCAATTTGTTTAGTTTCAACGCCTAAAGCCACTACTTCTTTTTCAGAAAGTGGTACTGGTTTTGAGCCGGGACCAACAAAGCCGGTTACTCCACGTATGTTTCTTACAACATACCACGAATCATCTGACAATATCATTTTTATAAAAACATATCCCGGGAAAACTTTGCGCTCAACTTCGTGTTGCTTGTTGTCTTTAACCTCAAGAACCGTTTCAGTTGGCACTTTTATCTCCTCGAATAAATCGTGAAGATTTTGGTTATCAACAACTGTCTGGATACTTTGTGCTACTTTGTTTTCATAACCTGAATAAGTATGCACAACATACCATTTTGCAGTTTCTGACATTTGATCAGTCCTCCAAAATTTAGAATTTACCTATAGGTAAAGTCTTAAAACATTAATCCAACTAGATTAATGAACACCCAATCCAAAGCCATAATGATAACAAAAGCTATGGCCATAAACACAATAACAACAATTGTATTGTTAAGTACTTGTTTTTTTGTTGGCCAAATGATTTTCTTAAATTCGCTTTTGCTGTCTTTAAAGAAACGAATAAATTTTTTGCCAAAACCAATCTTTTTGGGTTTTGAATCAGCTGCTTTTGAAGCAATTTCTTTTGACATAAAATCCTCCCTCTCCTTATTTGGTTTCTTTGTGAGCGGTGTGCTTCCTGCAGAAACGACAGTATTTGTTCATTTCGAGCCTGTCAGGATCGTTTTTCTTGTTTTTGACTGTGTCGTAATTACGTTGTTTGCACTCTGTGCAAGCTAATGTAACCTTAACTCTCATATCGGCACCTCCTGATAACTTGGATTATTTTGCCTCCCTCGTAAAAGGGTACGTAAATAATACGCACAAAAAAATACACCTTCTTTGAGGTAATAATCATTGTATCACAATAAAGCAAGTTTGTCAACTGTTTTACAAAGGGTTATATGTAACAAATATTACCTTTCAAAAGGCAAGTTCAAAAGACAATTTGTACAACGATTACCTTATTTATAAGTATACTGTTTGAAAAGATAAAATGCAAGAGATTTTGAAAAAAAGACCTGTAACATTAAATAATAGAAAATCATACAATAATGTAAATAGGTATACATTATCGCTGTGCATTTTGGGATAGCTGATTGGAGGGAAGGCTTGAGTAGTAAAGCCGATAAAATATGAAAAAACAATTAATAGTGTTAAGTTCAATAACCTATGCTTATAAAGCTAAGAATTATCTGCAAAGTAAAGGTATAACTGTATATGTCGAGCGTGCAACCGATTTTCATGAAACAAAAGGGTGCGGCTATGGAATCGCAGTTCGTGAAGATGCGTATCGTATAGCGGACATGTTAAGTGAAGTGGGAATTAAAGTTAGAGATATAAAAATAGAGTAAAAAATATCACCTAAAAAGTCTGCACAAAAACTGCACAAAAAAACTTACACTCTTATCACTTTTTATGCTTTGCAAAGATAAGAGTGAGGTATTAATTATTTTTGCCTATGCAAAGCATAAGGAAGGAGTGTAAATATGGTTTACTTTGACAATGCAGCGACAACATATCCAAAGCCGGTAGGGGTTTTAAACTCAGCTATATTTGCAATAAGAGATTATGGTGGCAATCCAGGAAGAAGCTCACATGCTTTTGCTGCTAAGATTTCGGAAAAAATATTTGATACACGAGTGTTAGTTGCAAATTTATTTAATGCGCAACCAGAAAATGTAGTATTTACTTCAAACTGCACACATTCTTTAAACATTGCGATTAAAGGACTTTTAAATGAGAATGACCATGTTATTATTTCTTGTCTTGAACACAATTCCGTTATAAGACCGATTTACAAACTACTTTTAGAAAAAAATGTAACTTATTCTGTAGCAGAATATAATCAAGATGATAATATAACGGTGAAAAACTTCGAAAAACTTATTAAAAAAAATACAAAAATGATTGTGTGTACACACGCATCAAACGTTAGTGGTGCAATACTGCCTATAGAAAAAATAGGAAAACTTTGCAAAAACAATGGAATACTATTTTGTGTAGATGCAGCACAGTCGGCAGGAGTTTTACCAATAGACATTAATGAATGTAAAATAGATGCACTATGTATGCCAGGACATAAAGGACTTTATGGGGTTACAGGGACGGGTGTGCTAGTTTTAAACAAAGAAATTCTTCCGTCTAGTATAATGCAGGGTGGAACAGGAAGTGCATCGTTTGACTTTGAACAGCCTGATTTTTTGCCGGATAGGTTGGAAAGTGGAACTGCAAATACAGTTGGAATTTGTTCACTAGCAAGCGGGATAGCGTTTATTAACGAAATGGGAATGAAAAACATTTATGCACATGAAAGTAAACTGTGTGAATATGTAAAGAAAACGCTAAGTAAAAATGAAAACATAATTGTGTATGGCAATAAAGAAAGCGACTGTAAAAGTGCGCCAATAGTAAGTTTTAACGTTAAAGGAACGCATTCAAATGTAACAGCAGAGTGGCTAAATAAGAAAGGATTTGCACTAAGACCGGGACTGCACTGCTCACCGCTTGCTCATGAATACTATAAAACGAGTGAAATTGGAATGGTGAGATTTTCGCCGTCAGCCTTTTCTTCGCAGGTAAATGTGGAAGCTTGCGTAAAAAATGTTTTGGATTTTGCAAAAAAATATGGCTAACACCTTGAATTATCAAGAATAAATTGTTATTATATATAAGTAAGGTTATAATATTTTATAACGCACAAAGGAAAATGCTTTTAATAAATATTTTAGGCATTAAGTATTTAGATTTAAAGGACGTAATTTATGGATTCGTTTAAAGCTTTTATTGCTGCGATAACCAACGTTATCAAAACCTTTGGAATATCCGATTTTATAGATATAGTCATTGTTTCGTATTTGATTTATAAAGCGATTAACCTAGTGCGTGAAACACGGGCAGGTCAGCTTGTAAAAGGAATACTATTATTGGCGTTTGCTTATTTCTGTGCGCATTTAATAAATTTGAAAACAATAAGTTTTGTATTGGAGTATGTTTTCCAAATAGGTTTAATTGCAGTAATTATTATGTTTCAGCCCGAACTTCGCCGTGCGTTAGAAAAGGTAGGACGAACAAAGATTACAGACCTTTCTGTTTTTAGCGGAGAGACAATGTCGCAAAAAAGCGATGCGTGGAAAAATGCTATTGATAACATTGTAAAAGCTTCAAAAAGACTTTCGGACACTAAAACAGGTGCGTTAATGGTAATAGAGCAGCAAACGAAGTTAGGTGAGCAGATTGAAACCGGAGTTTTAATTAACGCTAACGTCGAAGAAAACTTGTTATGCAATATCTTTTTTCACAACTCGCCTTTACACGATGGTGCTATTGTAATTCGTGATGGAAGAATATTAGCAGCAGCGTGTTTTTTACCAAAACCTCAAAAAGAGAATTACATTGAAACGCAATTAGGCTCACGACATA
>JAVWHI010000005.1:6311-8553 GCA_036640155.1 Oscillospiraceae bacterium
AGAGCGTCAATTGGAATAAGCGAAGTGTCGGATGCAATAACTGTTGTAATTTCAGAAGAAACGGGAAATATTTCGGTTTCGTTTGATGGCAAACTAACGAGAGATTTTTCGCCTCAAACGCTCAAACAATATCTAATAGATAAACTAATGCCGGAAAAAGACAACCAACCAAACTCCAAAAAAAGAAAGATTTGGAGGAAGAAAAATGAAAAAAATTAACTTCTCACGGATTTTTGATAATAATAAATTTGTTAAGATATTTTCAGTTGTTGCCGGTATCTTGACATGGCTTGTTGTTGTTGTTGCAGTTGACCCTAATACGGTTACGGTGGTTTCGGACGTGCCTGTTGCGGTTATTACACAAGGTACAACAGCAGAGGGATATGGTCTTAGCGTTATTGACGGAGCAAATCAGAAGATTGACGTTAAAGTTGACGGAAAGCGTTATAAAATAGGCTCTCTTTCAGCGTCGGATTTTGTTGCAACAGTTAGTCTTAACACTGTGGTTAAAGCAGGAGATTACGATCTTGAAATTACAATAAAAAAACGGGACGAAAAAGAAGAAGATTATAGTATAAGTTCAATATCAAGCTCGTCTATAAAAGTAACGGTCGATTTTGTAGAAGAAAAGAAGTTTGAAGTTGAGGCGATTGCTGATAAAATTCAAGTCGAAGATGGATATTTAAAAGAAACTCCTTATGTAACGCCGGGTGAAATTTTACTAAAGGGGCCAAAAAGCGAACTTGATAAAATCGCAAAATGTGCGGTGGTGTCAACAACAGACAAAAAAACATCAGAAACACTTGTAGAGCCAGGAACATTAACTTTTTTTGATGCTCAAAACAACAAACTAAATCTAAAATATGTGACATATAATACGCAAAATTTTGAAATAACAATTCCAATTTATCTTCATAAGACAGTTCCACTTAAAATTGACTTTTTGAATGTGCCGCAAGGCTTTGACGTAGAAAAAGTTGCGTACACGCTTTCAGCAGCAGAGATTGAAATTGCAGGGCCAAAATCTATCATGGATAATATAAAAGAAATTACAATAGGTCAGATAGATTTTAGAAAAATTGATATCGGGTCGGTTTTTGAATTTGATGTTACATTACTTGCAGGGATTGTAAATGTTAATAATGTTACTAAAGTCACAGTGGATTTTCAAAACCAAGATTTTATAAGCAAATATCTTAACGTTACGAATGTTTTAACTAAAAATGAGCCGGCAAATTACACGATAGACTTATCAACAAAAACCATAAACAATGTTAAAATAATAGGAAAACCTGAGGATATAAAAGGGTTGACCTCGGGTGACGTTGTTGCTGTAGTTGATTTAGCAGAAATAGATTTAACAGCAGGAACAGCACGAGTAGCTGTGAAAATTCACATCACAGGCGATAAAACTGCTTGGGCAGTCGGAGAATATATGGCGGTCATTAAGGCTATTAAAAAATAAACTTTGGAGGATATAATTAATGTCAATATTAGTGTCTAATATCAAGATGAATCTCGAGGATAGTCAAGAAGATGCTGTGGCACGTGCCTTGGCTATCACAAAAATAGATAGGACGCTGATTAAAGACTCGTATATCTATAAAAAATCACTCGATGCTCGTAAAAGAGACAGTATATCATACGTTGCTTCTGTAGTGATTAACTTGTATGAAAAAGAGGCTGAGGTAGTTAAATCTATCTCAGACCCTTTTGTTATGTTTAAAGACGATAAAAAAGAATTGTTGGAGTACGGAAAAGAAAAACTAGAGACAAGAATTGCTATAATAGGTTTTGGACCTGCCGGGATTTTTGCCGCAAAAGCGCTTACTGATAATGGATATGATGTTGTTGTTTTTGAGCGAGGGGATTCGGTTGAAAACAGAGTGGATAAAATAAACGACTTTTGGAAAAATGCAAAACTTGATACAAATTCAAATGTGCAATTTGGCGAGGGCGGTGCAGGAACATTTTCTGATGGCAAACTTACTACTCGTATTTCTGATTTTAGGTGTCGTCAGACACTTGAGGCATTAGTTGAGTTTGGAGCGCCCCAAGAGATACTAAAAACAGCAAAACCTCATATAGGTACTGATAAACTGCGTGATGTTATTAAAAACATCAGAAATGACTTGATAAAAAAAGGCACAAAAATATATTTCAATAGAAAACTTGAGGCAATAAAAATAAACGATAATAAGATAACCGGAATAACTGTTGACGGTGAAGACTTTACTGTTTC
>JAVWHI010000005.1:8563-27087 GCA_036640155.1 Oscillospiraceae bacterium
GATACTTTTGAGATGATAGAAAAATGTGGCATTGCAATTGAAAGCAAACCTTTTTCTGTCGGTGTCAGAATAGAACATCTTCAAACAAAAATAAACGAGGCACTTTATGGGCAGTTTAGCAAGAATAAACTGCTACCACCAGGAGAGTATCAGATGGCTCACCGAGTTAAAAACGATGCTGTTTATACGTTTTGCATGTGTCCGGGCGGAGTAGTTGTGCCGGCAACTTCTAATGAAGGCTGCGTGGTTACAAATGGAATGAGCGAATATTTAAGAAACCAGAAAAACGCTAACTCGGCACTTGTTGTGTCGGTTGACAAAAAAGATTTCGGACAAGCGGCGTTAGACGGAATGAGGTTTCAGCAGCGACTTGAAGAAATGGCGTATGTTAAAGGCGGAAGAAACTATAAAGCACCGGCTATGACAGTGGATAACTTCTTAAAGCATAAAAGAGGACTAAATATTAAGTCAGTTAAACCTAGTTATTCTTTAGGTGTAAACGACTGCACATTTAACGAGATTTTACCTCAAAGAGTATGCGACATGCTTCGGTTAGGGATTTTAAAGTTTGACCAAAAAGTCCACGGATTCGCAGCACCGGACGCAGTTTTGACCGGAGTGGAAACAAGAACGTCTTCGCCTATTAGAATTTTAAGAAACGAAGAAATGGTTGGAATTAATGTTTTAGGACTTTACCCGTGTGGCGAGGGTGCTGGATATGCGGGTGGAATAGTGAGTGCTGCTGTAGATGGCATAAAAACTGCCGAGTCAATAATGCGAAAATATGCTCCAAATAAATAGTTCTTATTAAGGCAGGTGAAAAAAGCTACAAAGGTGGCAGACTTAATATGGTGAATATAAAAAACAAAATGGAACAACTAGAACAAAAACTAAACGAATATAACTATCAGTATTACGTTTTAGATAGACCGAGCGTAGATGATTACACATACGATATGATGTTGCGTGAGCTTGAAAAATTGCAAAACGAACACCCTGAATTTTCTTCACCAACTTCGCCTGTAAATCGTGTTGGAGGAAACGCTCTTAATACTTTTGAAGAAGTTACACATATAGTACAAATGGGAAGCTTGCAAGATGTATTCAGTGAAGAAGAGTTGTGGGCGTTTGATAAAAAGTGCAAAGAAACAATTGACCCACTTTATGTGGTTGAGCCGAAAATCGATGGACTTTCAGTTTCCCTTGAATATGAAAATGGCAAACTAGTAAGAGGCTCCACAAGAGGGGACGGCTTAGTTGGCGAAGATGTAACAGCTAACATAAAAACAATAAAATCGGTTCCACTTTCCTTGCGAAAAGAAATACCCTTTATAGAAGTTCGTGGCGAAGTGTTTATGCCACGAAAAAGTTTTGAGGCGTTAGTTGAAGCTCAGCTTGAAAATGATGAAGAACCTTTTAAAAACCCTAGAAATGCGGCGGCAGGGTCACTTCGTCAAAAGGATTCAGGAGTAACAGCAAAGAGAAATCTAGACATATTCGTTTTTAACATACAGCGTATTCAAGGAATAGAAATAACCTCGCATAAGCAGTCGCTAGACTTGTTAAAAGAATTAGGGTTTAAAGTTTCCCCATCATATAATCTTTATAGTGATTTTAAGCAAGTAGTAGAAGAAATAGAAAAAATCGGAGAAAACCGATATAACTATCAATTTGATATAGATGGCGCAGTCGTAAAAGTAGACGACTTAAAAGACCGTACAACGCTCGGCGCAACCTCAAAATTTCCTAAATGGGCAGTTGCATTTAAATACCCACCGGAAGAAAAACAAACAAAGCTGCTTTCTATAGAAATAAATGTAGGTCGGACAGGCGTATTAACGCCAATAGCAGTTTTTGAGCCTATCACACTTGCAGGCACAACGGTTTCACGAGCAGTACTTCACAATCAAGACTTTATTTCGGCACGTGACATACGACTACAAGACACGGTTGTTGTTAGAAAAGCAGGCGAGATAATCCCTGAAGTTTTAAGTAGCGTAGAACATGCCGAAAACTCAAAACAGTTTTTTATGCCGGGCATATGTCCGTCTTGTGGCGAAAAAGCGGTTTATGAAAAAAACGAAGCGGCATTACGCTGTGTCAACACTAATTGCCCAGCGGCAATAAAACGAAGTATTACACATTTTGCATCACGTAATGCAATGGATATTGATGGATTAGGACCGGCAGTTGTAGAGGCGCTAATAAAAACAGGAAATATTAAAACCTCTGCCGACCTTTACTTTTTAGATCCTGAGGCGATTAATAAACTTGAACGTTTTGGAGATAAGTCAGTTCAAAACTTGATGGATTCCATTAATAAAAGTAAGGATAATCAGCTATCTAGACTGATTTTTGGGCTTGGAATACGCGGTATCGGGCAAAAAGCAGCACAACTACTGTGTGAAAAATTTGGGTCGGCGAAGGAACTTTTCAAAGCAAAAGAAGAAGAAATTTCTCAAATTGAGGGTTTCGGTGACGTAATGGCTAAGAGTGTGTATGAATATTTTAAGTTAGAAAAAACAAAAGAACTTTTTTCAAGACTTGAATTGGCAGGACTATATCTTAAAGAGGATAAAAAAAAGACGAGTGATAAACTTAATGGATTAACATTTGTTATTACAGGAACTTTGCCCACACTAACACGTACACAAGCAAAAAAACTTTTAGAGGAGAATGGGGCAAGAGTAAGTGGAAGTGTTTCTAAAAACACATCGTTTTTATTAGCAGGAGACGATGCCGGAAGTAAACTTGATAAAGCTAATGCTCTAGGAGTTTCGGTGATATCTTTACAAGAATTAACTAATATGATTGGAAATGAGGGAGAAAAAATGAGCGTTGATATAATACATTTAGCTAAGCTTTCAAGGCTTAATTTATCAAAACAAGAGGAAGAAAAGTTTAAGGTACAGATGCAAAGTATACTAGAAATGGTAGAGAAATTGCCGGATATAACTAGTGCCGGTGCAATTATTGACCCTAACAATAAAATGACATTAAGAACTGATGAAGCAGAGCATAATTTCAAACGTGAAGAGCTACTTAAAAATGCACCGGCTGTTAAAGCTGGATGTATTGAAGTTCCAAAAGTTGTAGAATAAACGATATTTACGAAAGGATTTATTTATAAAATAAAAAGGTGTTTGTTATGGAATTATTTGAATACACGGCTACCGAGCTTTCACAAATGCTAAACAAAAAAGAGTGTAGCACAGCTGAACTTACGCAGTCAGTATTGCAAAGAATTGAGGCAACTCAAGATAAAGTTAATGCTTATATAACCGTTTGCAAAGAGCAAGCTATAAAAAAAGCACAAGAAGTAGACCAAAAAAGAGCAAATGGTGAAAGTCTTTCTGCACTTGCCGGAATACCGGTGGGAATAAAAGATAATATTTGCACAAAAGATATAAAAACAACATGTGCATCAAAAATGCTAGAAAATTTTATACCGCCTTATAATGCGACAGTTATGGAGAAACTAAATAGTAAGGATATTGTTATAACTGGAAAACTTAACATGGACGAATTTGCTATGGGATCGTCTTGTGAAAGTTCATTTTTCGGTGCTTGTAAAAACCCACAAAACATTGATTATGTTCCGGGTGGCTCCTCAGGCGGAAGTGCAGCAGCAGTAAGTAGCGGTGCTGCAATTGTCTCACTAGGCTCAGACACAGGAGGCTCAATTAGACTACCTGCATCTTATTGTGGCTTAGTAGGACTTAAACCAACTTATGGCTCAGTTTCACGTTATGGACTGATTGCGTTTGCCTCCTCACTAGACCAAATAGGAGTTTTTTCAAGAAGTGTAAGCGATGCGGCTATGCTTTATTCTGCTATTTGCGGTCAAGATAAAATGGATGCAACGACTTCACGTCGTGAATATCCCAACTTTTTAGAAAACCTTAATGGAAGTGTTGATGGCTTAAGAATAGGCATTCCAAAAGAATATTTTGGTGATGGAGTAAGTGCAAAGGTCAAAGAAAGCGTTATGGCAGCGGTACATTTATTAGAAAAAAACAAAGCTATAATTAAAGAAGTTTCACTGCCTAGTACTGATTATGCTTTGTCTGCATATTACATTATTTCATCAGCAGAAGCCTCTTCAAACCTAGCTAGATTTGATGGCGTTAAATATGGATTTAGGGCAAATGACTTTTCTAACTTAACTGAACTTTATGAAAAAACAAGAAGTGAGGGTTTTGGAGACGAAGTTAAAAGAAGAATCCTTTTAGGAACTTTTGTATTAAGTTCAGGTTATTATGATGCGTATTATAAACGTGCAAAGTTGTTGCAACTTCAAATAGCACAAGAATTTGAAGAGACATTTAAAGAATGTGATGTTTTGATAACGCCTACAGGCACTGATACTGCGTTTAAGCTCGGACAAAAAATAGACGACCCGACAAAAATGTATGCAAATGATATTTGCACAGTAACTGTCAACATTGCAGGTCTTCCGGCTATTAGCGTTCCTGTTGGAACGGGCGAAAATAAAATGCCTATTGGAATGCAGATTATAGGCAAAAAGTTTTCAGAAGAGACGCTACTTAACGTTGCAAAAAAATATGAGAGTTTGGTTGGCTCATTTAATAAAATTCCCAAATTATAATAAGGAGAACATGCTAATGGATTACGAATTAGTAGTTGGTTTAGAGGTGCATGCAGAGTTATCCACTAAATCAAAAATATATTGCAGCTGCAAAAACGCATTTGGACTTGAAGTTAATACACAGTGCTGTCCTATTTGTCTGGGGTTTCCGGGGACGTTGCCGACACTAAATGAAAAAGTAGTAGAATATGCAGTAAAAATGGGATACGCATTAAATTGTGATATAAATAAAGTATGCAAGCAGGACAGAAAGAATTATTTTTATCCCGACTTACCTAAAGCATACCAAATTTCACAATTTGACATTCCACTTTGTGAAAATGGTTATGTTGATATTCTAGTAGAGGGCGAGCCTAAAAGAATAGGAGTTACACGCATACATATTGAAGAAGATGCTGGTAAACTTATTCATAATGAGAGTTTTGCAGGCAGTTTAGTTGACTTTAACCGTTGCGGAGTTCCGCTAATAGAAATTGTTTCAGAGCCTGACATCAGAAGTTCAAAAGAGGCAAAAGAATATTTAGAGACAATAAAATCAATATTACAGTATCTTGATATTTCCGACTGTAAAATGCAAGAAGGCTCAATAAGATGTGACGTTAACGTTTCGGTTATGCAAAAAGGTGCTACAGAGTTTGGAACTCGCTGTGAAATGAAAAATGTCAACACGTTTAGTGGAGCAGTACGTGCAATTGAATATGAGGCTAAAAGACAAATTGAAGTTATAGAAAACGGTGGGGAAATTCACCAGGAAACACGTCGGTGGGACGATGCAAAAGGACAAAGTTTTTTACTTCGTTCAAAAGAAGATGCTCACGATTATCGTTATTTCCCAGAACCTGATTTACAAACTATAGTTCTTGAAGATGAATATCTACAAAAAATAAAGGAGTCCATTCCAGAACTCCCAAATATGATGATAGCACGTTTTGTAAAAGATTATGATATAACTCAAAAAGATGCGACGCTTATAGTGGAAAGTATAGAAAGAGAAAAACTTTTCCAAGAGTGTATAAGTGAGTATAACTGTTCGCCTAAAATTGTGTGCAACTGGCTTGTTGGCGATATAATAAAATATACAAATGAAACGTCAAAGTCAATCGAGGAACTTAATATAACAGCGAAAAACTTATCCGAAGTTATAAAAATGATTGAAGATGGCGAGATATCCAATGCAAGTGCAAAAGTTGTACTTGAAGAAATTATAAATAGCAATGCGTGTCCTCAAGACATTGTCGCAAAAAAAGGATTAAAACAGATTTCTGATCAATCTGCACTAGAAACGATAGTAAAAGAAGTTCTAAAAAACAATCAAAAGTCAATCGAGGATTATAATTCTGGAAAGACAAACGTTTTAGGCTTTTTAGTTGGGCAGTGCATGAAAGCTTCTAAAGGTCAAGGTAATCCTACAGTTATGAAAGAAATACTATTAAAAAACATTAAATAGTTAAACCCCGAAAAAAAGAACAGCACAAAAAGGTTTTTACCTTTTTGTGCTGCGCTTTTTCTGGGGTTTATTTGCATTCGCCTTTTATTATAACTTTTTCAAGATTTAGTGACTTATCCAGGATTAAAATATCAGCATCAAGGTTAATATCAAGACTGCCGATTTTATTTTCCATTTTAATTGCTTTTGCAGGAATAAAACTTGCAGATTTAATAGCTTGAGCTAGAGGAATACCAAATGAAACTGCTTTTTTCATGCAGTCCATAAGGTTTGTTGAAGAGCCTGCAATTGTACCATCTTCTAAAGTCGCTTTTTTATCTTTTACAAATACCTTTTGACCGCCAAGTTCGTATTCACCGTTTGGCATACCGGTAGCGCTCATACTGTCACTTATTAAACAAACTCTGTCTTGCATAAGTTTAAATGTCGCTCTTATTACAGTACCATCAATATGAATGGAATCAGAAATAAGTTCTGTAGTTACATTCGAGTCAGCTGCTGCTCCGACTACACCGGGCGCTCTGTGAGTGAGAGGATTCATAGCGTTAAATAAGTGAGTAACATGTGTTGCACCATTTTGTATTGCAGCGGTTGCAGTGTCATAATCTGCTGCTGTGTGACCGATAGAAACAGTTACTTTATCTTTTACTGCTCTGATAAATTCTAATGAGCCATCTAGTTCCGGCGCTAAATCAACTAGCTTTACTGCATTTGCGGAAATATCATTTAAGCGGTTAAACATCTGTACATCAGGTAGTTTTAAACAATCACCACGTTGAGCGCCTTTTTTTGAGGCGTTGAAAAAAGGACCCTCCATATTAATACCGATTATATTTGCCTTTTTTTGGTGACCCGCCATATATTCACGAATAGTTGCAAATATTTTTTCAAGTTGCGTTTCAGGCAAAGTCATTGTTGTAGCACAAAAAGAGGTTATTCCAGCATTACCTTGCGTTAAACTAAGAGTGTCAAGTGATGCTTTTGTAGCATCGCAAGTGTCGCAGCCACCGCAACCGTGTGTGTGAATATCAACAAGTCCCGGTATAACGTATTTATTTGTGCAATCGATTTGCACCTCGTCTTCACAAGAGCAGAGATTACCAATTTGTGCGATTTTACCGTCCTTAATTAATAAATCTGCTTTTATAAATCTAAAGCTTTTATCTAGTAAATCAGCATTTTTTAATAACATAATTATCGTTCCTTTCAATTATAAATCCCTATGTTTTGATTTTACTACAAACGCTAAAAAAAGTCAAGATGGTTAGTAAATCGACTTTACTAACCATCTATTTTAGAATTAATTTTCTAGTTTCGTGTCAAAAAACTCCTTGACACTTGTTGTTAAGCCGGCAAGCGAGCCTAAGTCACTTGGAATAATAATTTTTGTTGCTTTTCCGTCAGCAGCTTTAGCAAAAGCCTCAAGACTTTTTATAGCCAGTACTTCCTTGCTAGGATTTGCTTTTGTAAGTTCAACTAAACTTGCTGCAAGTGCGTTTTGAACCATCTCTATTGCTTGTGCCTCGCCCTCGGCTTCCTTGATTTTCTTTTCCTTAACCGCTTCGGCGTTTAGAATTGTTGCAAGTTTTGCAGCTTCAGCACGTAAAATCTCAGTTTGATTAGCAGCTTGCGCACGCAATATCTGTGATTCTTTTTCGCCCTCAGCGACCAATATTTGCGACCTTTTTTCGCCCTCTGCTCTTAGCATTGTTTCACGGCGTTCACGCTCAGCTTTCATTTGCTTTTCCATAGCGTCTTGAATTTCACGAGGCGGTAGAATATTTTTAAGTTCAACACGGTTTACTTTTATGCCCCATTTATCAGAGGCTAAGTCAAGCAGTGCTGTTATTTTAGTATTAACTGTTTCTCTTGAAGTTAGCGTACTGTCAAGTTCAAGGTCACCAATAATATTTCTAAGGGTTGTCGCAGTTAGGTTTTCAATGGCGGACATTGGATTGTTGACTCCGTAGGTGAAAAGCTTTGCATCAGTTACTTGATAAAACACAACAGTGTCAATTTGCATAGTAACATTATCTTTTGTAATAACTGGTTGCGGTTTAAAATCGACCACAAATTCTTTTAGAGAAACTTTTTTTGCAACACGGTCTACGAAAGGAATTAAAAAATGTAAGCCTGTTGACCAGGTTGCATAGTATGAGCCAACTCTTTCAATTACATAAACTTGTGCTTGCGGAACAACTTTGATTTGCGCAATGATTACAAACAAGAAAAAGATAACCACCGATAAAATAATAATAATGCCAACTTCCATAATTAATGACCCCTTTTATTTAAATATACCGGCGTTTTAGCCGGAAACAAGAGCGTTATCATTTTTTGCTACATTTTTTATTTAACTTGCTTTTCAACAATAAGTTTTACACCTTCTATTGCAACTATTACCGCAATCTCTCCAGGCTCAAAAGTTATAGCATCATTGCGACTTCGTGCATTCCAGTTTAAGTTTTCAGCAGTAGCACGCCCAACATTAGCAGTGTTGTCGATTTTTTCAAGCACAATGCAGGTTTTGCCGAGAATACTGTCAATATTCGTTGCGACATAAGCTTTATTGAGAAATTTTTTGACTAAGCGGCGTGTACAGAGTAAGAATAATAAAGAGACAAATACAAAAACTAATAATTGTAACGCAAAAGAATTGACAAAAAACGAAACAATAAATGCAATAAGAGCGCCTAGTGCAAACCAAATAGCGACAAAACTAACCGTTGCAAATTCTATTATTACTAATAAAACGGTTAATATCGCCCACAAAAGCATTAAAGCAATATTCAAAAAAAACGCCACCTTTATAAAAAATTACGAGAATTACTTTGAAAAATATTCTATAAAAAACACAAGTCTCGGTAAGTATCAGTATAGCATATAGTAATATAAAAAACAATAGTCGCAGTAGCAAATTACGTTTGCTTACATATGCTATATAGAAGAGGATTCTGTTAATGAAAAGATAAAAACTAAGCTAATTTTTATAACAGTATCTTTATAAAAAAGGGGGAAGGCATATGGAGTATTTTGCTGGAATAAACCCTGTATTACAAGGGCTTTTAGCAACGTTATTTACGTGGAGTATAACAGCATTAGGAGCAGGTGTCGTTTTTTTCTTTAAAACTGCAAAAAGAAAACTACTAGACATTATGATGGGGTTTGGTGCAGGGGTAATGATAGCGGCAAGCTTTTGGTCACTTTTAAATCCTGCTATAGCACTTTGTGAGGAACTAGGTTATTCAGGGTGGGTTTTACCGGCAATAGGATTTTTTTGTGGTGGCGGACTTATCATTGCAGCGGACAAAATACTAAGTAAATGTTCGTTTGAAGATATAGTTCATAAAGGCAAAAGCCACGACGGATTTAAAAGATGCTTAATGCTTGTTTTTGCAGTAACGCTACATAATATCCCAGAGGGTCTTGCTGTTGGAGTTGCTTTTGGCGGTACAGCACTTGGAATACCGGGGTGCGATTTAGTTTCTGCAATGTCACTTGCTGTTGGCATCGGACTGCAAAACTTCCCTGAGGGGGTATCAGTTTCACTTCCTTTACGTGCGCAGGGCGTAAGTCGTGTGAAGTCGTTTTTTTACGGTCAACTTTCAGGATTAGTAGAACCTATAGCCGGAGTAATCGGAGTTGTAGCAGCACTCACAATGAGAAATATACTTCCGTTTATGCTAGCGTTTTCAGCAGGAGCCATGATAGCAGTAGTAGCATCAGAACTTATTCCGGAATCAGCTAAAAAGAATAAAAACATAGCAACTCTCGGCGTTATAATAGGATTTATTGTAATGATGGTTATGGACGTAGCTTTAGGATAAAAAACAGATGTAAATAGAATGTGAAAGAACAATAAAAATGTTGAAATCGTGTGACGTGCGTGGTATAATAACTAAATAGAAATTAAAATTTACATATGCAATCAAATAGGAGGAAGTATGGACGTTTATATTGAGCAAATAGTTAAAAAAAGGTCATCTGTTGTTGACATTGCAAAAAAAACTGCAATCGTTGTTGTTGCACTTATTATTGTAGTGATGGCACTTATGTTATTAGGCAACAGGTATGTTGGACCATTTGCGTTTTTTATTGTCGCAGGAGCAGTATACGGAGCTTGGTTTTTGATTTCATATTTAAATGTTGAATATGAATACATTGTCACTAACGATGAAATAGATATCGATAAAATTATAGCAAAAAGAAAAAGAAAACGTGTATTGACAGTTAAAATATCAAATTTTGATTCCTTTGGTATATATAATCAATCAAAACACGAACAAAGACAGTATCAAACAAAAATTGATGCGTCGGCTTTGATAGACGATGATGATACTTATTATGCAGAGTTTCGCCACCCGCAAAAAGGTAAGTGCCTTTTGACATTTACTCCAAATGAGAAAGTACTTTGTGTAATAGAGCCTATATATAAAAGAAAGTCTATGTTTAACAGATAAAAGCGGGGTAAAATTAGCACGCATATATTTATGTAACCACAACAGCATATAAAAATGCTTACTATAAAGTCCTCGTTTTATTGCGAGGGCTTTTATCTCATTTTATAGACCCTAGAGTAAAAATAAAAACTAGGAGGTAAAAAAATGTTTGTACTTACTACTCAACAAATGAAAAAAGCAGAACAAGCGGCTAACGACAGTGGACTTTTATTTTGCGACCAAATGGAAAATGCAGCAGAGCAAGCGTACATTTACTTAAAAGAACATTATAACATAGATAAAAAGAGTACGGTCGTGTTAGTCGGTAGCGGAAACAACGGTGGTGACGGACTTGTAGTAGCACGTAAAATTTATGAAAGTGGCGGTGAAGTCGTTGTTATAATGTGCAATTCATTGCCCTCGACAAAAGAGGCGGCACTTAATTATCAAAGGATAAAACGTTCTAATATAAAAATAGTTGACACCGCTTTTGAAGAAAGTGTTGCAAAAAGATATATTATTAACAGCGATATTATAATTGATGCTATAGTTGGCACAGGACTTCATTCGCAGCTTAGTGAAAGTATATCCGGTGTAATAACACTAGTTAATAACACAGTCGCAAAAAGAATAGCACTAGACGTGCCTACAGGGCTACAAAGTGATGGCGATAAATACCCTACAACTTATTTTAAAGCTGAAGTCACACTAGCTTTTGCGGCAAAAAAGCCAGTACATACACAAATAATCACAAAAGGATTATGCGGAGAGGTCGTTGTGTTAGACATTGGAATAAGCGATTTAATTATGCAAAATGTGCAGTTTAATATAACCAATGTGGATAATGAGCTAGTAAAGGACTTTCTGCCAATAAGAAGTGACCATTCAAATAAATCGACTTTCGGAAAAGTGCTTAACATTGCAGGCTCATCGAACTTTTGCGGTGCAGCAGCAATTTCGACTATGGCGGCTTTAAGAAGTGGAGCAGGAATAGTTAATCTAGCGGCGACTAAAGAAGTATTAAGTGCTATTTATCCACTGGTTTTTGAAGCAACGTCGGCTACACTTGAACAAAATGAAGTGGGAACAATGTCATCAAACGCCACCGAAACTATTTCAAAGCACTTAAAAAAAGCTGACGCTTGTCTTATCGGTTGTGGTATAGGTGTAAATGAAGATACTATAATGGTATTAGAAAAAGTTATAACCTCAGCTAAATGCCCACTAGTTATTGATGCGGATGCACTTAACTGCTTAGCGTTACATAAAGAGTTTTTAAGCTTTAAAAACTCAGATATAATTTTAACTCCTCATATAGGTGAAATGGCACGTTTGACAGGTCTTTCGGCAGATTATATTGCCACTAATCAAGAAGAAGTTGCGATTAAATTTGCACAAGAATATCAAGTGAATGTCGTATTAAAAAGCGAGGTTACAATTATCGCTACCTGCGACAAAGAAATATTTAGAAACAGTAATGGAAATTCGTCACTTGCAAAAGGCGGTAGTGGTGACACTTTAGCAGGAATAATTGTAGCCTTATTAGCACAAGGACTTCCACCTAAAAAAGCATGTGTTTGTGCAAGTTTTATATTAGGACTTAGTGCGCAAATGTTAGTAGAAAGCGGCTCAGCATATGCTATTATTGCACGAGACATTATTAATGAACTCCCAAAAACATTTAAACTATTAGAAAGATGAGCGTAATAAAAAGTGAAGGAATATAAAATAATTGATGCACATGCACATATTTTCCCTGAAAAAATAGCACAAAAAGCAGTAAGGTCAATCGGAGAATTTTACGATATACCTATGTGTAAAAATGGGTCGAGTGGCATGTTACTATTAAGTGGAAAGAAAATTAATGTAGATAAGTTTTTAGTATGCTCTACAGCAACAAAACCGGAGCAGGTTTTATCTATTAACGACTTTGTCTATGAAGAATGTCAACAAAACGCAGATAAATTTATCGGGTTTGCGACTTTACATCCAAATATGCAAAATCCCGAAGCGGAAATTGAACGAATTATAGAAAGAGGATTTAAAGGCGTAAAACTTCATCCTGACTTTCAAGAATTTAATATCGACGATGAAAAAATGGACCGTATCTATGAGAAGTTGCAGGGCAAGCTATTTATATTAATGCACACAGGCGATGATAGATACGATTACTCAAGTCCTAAAAGACTTGCAAAAGTGTTAAATAAATTTCCCGACTTAAAGGTTATAGCAGCACATTTTGGCGGTTATATGCGTTGGGACGAAGCACTACAAGTTTATGATGGCGAAAACATTTTTATTGATACTTCAAGTTCTTTATTTACACTTCAAACTGAAAAAGCTATGAGAATAATCGAAAAAATCGCTCCTAAAAAAGTCTTTTTCGGTACAGACTACCCTATGTGGGATCACGAAGAAGAACTAGCAAGATTTTTAAAACTTCCATTACAAGAAGATGAAAAAAGGGACATTTTATATAATAATTTTGCTCGTGAGTTCATTACTAAATAGAATTTCCAGATATGGAAACTTAAATTATGAACTTTTTGCAAACTGCAAATTAAACATTGAAAAACCGTAAATAATATTGTATACTTACTGATGTTGGCGATTTTTAATTTAATAGTAAACTTTATTAACTTAGTTATTAATATGTATCAAGGAGATTTATATATGAACATTGATTGGAATTTTGCGATGGCAGTCGTTATAATGGGACTTTTAGTTGTTTTTGCAGTTCTTATACTTTTAGTTATTCTTTGTAGTATAATGGGCAAGTTTTTTTCTTCAATAGATAAAAAGAAAAACGATAAAGCAACTACACCTAAACAAGCTCCTAAAAAGAGTGAAGAGCCATTAAAAACGGTGAGTAAAACAAACAATAATGACGAGATAGGAAACGATGTGATTGCTGCAATAAGTGCTGCAATTGCAGTGATTATGTCACAAGAGACAGAGAAAAAACCATATGTAATAAAAAAAATCAAGCGTGCTAAAGAGGCTCGTCCTGCTTGGAATCTTGCAGGTATAACCGAAAACACAAGACCGTTTTAGACTATCCTAAATTTAGTAAGGAGGAGTTTGCAGTTTATGTTAGAGATATTTAAAGAAACGATAATAAATTTTATGAATAACACGGGAATAGCGAAATTTTTCACAAGTCCACGATTAGTCGCAACTTATGGAGAATGGGCGCCTATTTTCCCAATTATAATGATAGTAATTGCCTGCGTACTTATTTATTTAGCAATTGTTAAAAAGTACGAGCCACTTCTACTTCTGTCGATTGCGTTTGGTATGCTTTTGACTAACCTTCCTGGTGCGGAAATATTCCACATGGAGTTTTTTGCACAAAAAGATGTCGACTTTGCGATGGTGTTTCAAAAGGGCGGATTACTCGACTTTTTGTATTTGGGCGTAAAGCTCGGAATTTATCCATCACTTATATTCCTAGGAATTGGTGCAATGACCGACTTCGGACCACTTATTGCTAATCCAAAAAGTTTCTTGTTAGGTGCAGCAGCACAGCTAGGAATTTTCGTTACATTTATAGGTGCATTACTTTTAGGATTTAGTCCTGAATTTGCAGCAGCAATTGGTATTATTGGCGGTGCTGATGGACCGACTGCTATCTTTGTTGCAAAAACTCTAGCACCGACAATATTAGGCTCGATTGCGGTTGCAGCTTATTCTTACATGGCATTAGTTCCACTAATCCAGCCGCCAATCATGAAATTACTTACAACTAAAAAAGAACGTGCAATTGTCATGAAACAGCTTCGTCCTGTTTCTAAGACTGAAAAAATTATATTCCCAATTGTTGTTACACTAATTATCGCTTTAATTGTTCCTGATGCAACGCCACTAGTTGGAATGTTAATGTTAGGTAACCTTATGAAAGAAAGCGGCGTTGTTGATAGACTTGTTAAGACTGCACAAAATGAGCTTATGAATATCGTAACTATATTCTTAGGAGTTTCGGTTGGAGCAACAGCAACAGCTGAATATTTCCTTACAGTCGAAACGGGCAAAATAATCATTTTAGGACTTTTTGCATTTGCAGTAGGCACAGCAGGCGGAGTACTATTTGGAAAGCTTATGTGCTTTGTTACTAAAGGAGAAGTCAACCCACTTATTGGTTCTGCTGGAGTTTCGGCTGTTCCAATGGCAGCAAGAGTTTCTCAAAAAGTCGGACAGGAATCAAACCCACGCAATTTCTTGCTTATGCACGCAATGGGACCAAACGTAGCAGGTGTTATTGGCTCGGCTGTTGCTGCAGGAGTTTTACTAAGTATATTTAAATAATGTTTATAAAAATGGTTTTATTCTAAATTTTACTTTAAAACAAATGTTTGTCAAAAATACTTGACAGTTGTTTGGTTTTATGGTAGAATAATTAAGCCGCATGTGTAGGGTATTTTAAAGTCGACGTTTTGTCGCACCCGAAAGAACAGCGAGATTATAGAAAAGGCAGGTGCCTTGTAAATGTACGCTATTATTGAGACAGGTGGAAAACAATACCAAGTTAGTGAAGGCGACGTAGTTTTTATAGAAAAACTTGAAGTTGCTGATAATGAAACAATAAACTTTGATAAAGTTATTGCTCTATCTAACGAAAATGGTTTAATGGTTGGTGCTCCTTATGTTGATGGTGCAGAAGTTAAAGCTACTGTTCTAAAAACTGGTAAGGGCAAAAAAATCACAGTTTTCACTTACAAACCTAAAAAAGGTTCAAGTCGCAAATTAGGACATAGACAACCTTACACAAAAGTAAGAATTGAATCTATTAAAGCTTAATTATGATTAACACAGAATTTTTCTTAAAAGATGAAGTAATTATCGGATTTTCGATTAGTGGTCACGCAGGATATGATATTTATGGCAAGGATGTTGCATGTGCTAGTGTTTCTTCCGCTGTCCAACTGACTTCAAATGCGATTACCGAAATACTGGGAATTTCGGCAGATGTGAGCGTTGCACCTAATCGAGTAATGTTAATGTTGCCGAAGAATAACGGCTCACTATCATATGAAAAGGCGTTAGATTTTTTAAAAGCGTTAAAGCTGCATATTGAGTTGTTAGCAGACGACTATAAACAGAATATCCGTTTAACCGACGTGGAGGTGTAATAATATGTTAAGAATAAGCATGCAATTTTTTGCACATAAAAAAGGTGTTGGTTCTACAAAAAACGGCCGTGACTCAGAATCAAAAAGATTAGGCACAAAACGTGCTGATGGTCAATTTGTTTTGTCAGGCAATATTTTGGTACGTCAACGTGGAACACATATTCATCCAGGTGAAAATGTAGGACGTGGTTCCGACGATACACTTTTTGCAACCAGTGATGGTACAGTTAAATTTGAGCGTTTAGGCCGTGACCGTAAAAAAGTCAGTGTTTATCCAGCTGAATAATTTTTCTAAACTATTAAAGCGTGCTTTTTAGCACGCTTTTTGTGTTTTTTAAAAGTTTATATTGCTAAAACCATTTAATTTATATATAATAGATACATACTAATTAATTCAAATGCTGATTAAATGGTTTTTCACCAATGGCTCATCAACATTATCAGTATACAAGAAAAGAAATGAGAGCTAAACTATGTTTGTAGATAAAGCAAAAATATTAATAAAAGCAGGTGATGGAGGCAATGGTGCCGTATCTTTTCACCGTGAAAAATATGTTGCCGCAGGCGGTCCTGATGGCGGTGACGGAGGAAAAGGCGGAGACATTGTTTTTGTTGTCGACGATAACATGTCAACGCTTGTAGATTTTCGTTATAAAAGAAAGTTTGTAGCTGAAGATGGAGAGCCTGGAGGAATGAAAAATTGTTCAGGCAGAGCCGGAAAAGACTTAGTTATAAAAGTTCCAAAAGGAACTCTTGTGCGTGATGAACTATCGGGTAAGCTTATTGCCGATTTATCAAGCGAAAGAGAAGTCATTATAGCTAAAGGCGGTGGTGGCGGTGCTGGCAATCAGCATTTTGCGACTTCGACACGTCAAATACCTAGGTTTGCAAAGCCGGGCGTTGTAGGCGACGAATTTGAACTTATGCTTGAACTTAAATTATTAGCAGATGTTGGACTTGTAGGCTTTCCGAATGTTGGAAAATCAACGCTTATTTCTGTCGTTAGTGAGGCAAAACCAGTTATAGCAAACTATCACTTTACGACAATTACGCCGGTTTTAGGCGTAGTTAAGTTTGATGATTGGAATAACTTCATAATGGCGGATATACCCGGACTTATTGAAGGAGCTAGTCAAGGTGTAGGGTTAGGACACGACTTTTTACGTCATGTTGAAAGATGTAGAATAATTTTGCACGTTGTTGACGTTTCAGGAATTGAAGGACGTGACCCTATTGATGATTTTGAAAAAATCAATATAGAGCTTGCAAATTTCAGTGATGATTTAGCACTTAGACCGCAAATTGTTGCAGGAAATAAGTCGGATATGGCTACACGTGAACAACTTGATACTTTCAAAAAATATGTTGAAGATAAAGGTTATCCATTTTTTGAAATATCCGCTGTTACTACACAAGGTACCACCGAATTAATTCAATTTGTTGCAGCACGTCTTGCAGAACTTCCGCCGATAAAGGAATTTACTCCTGAACTTGTTCCTGAACTCGAAGCGATGAAACGAAAAAATCAGAAAATTACATTTAAGATTACTGTTGTTGATGGTGTTTATGTGATTGATGCACCATTATTAGAAAATATCATGTCTACTGTTGACATGGAAGATTATGAATCTTTACAATACTTTCAACGTGTTTTGCGTTCTAGTGGCATAATCGACAAACTTGAAAGAATGGGAATCCAAGAAGGCGACACGGTCAATATCTTAGGGTTTGAATTTGATTTTATTAATTAAACATGCAAGAATCAATAAAGGGAATGTGTATGACTGATTTAATAACAAAAGCTAAACAGTATAGCCCACTCGGACTTGCTTATATTGGAGACAGCATTTATGAAATAATGGTTAGGCAAAAAGTTATTGCACGTGGGAATATGCCTGTGCAAAAGCTGCATACTAAAACAATAGAGTATGTTTGTGCTAAAGCACAGTCGCAGGCGATTGAAATTATTCTGCCAATTTTAAATGAAGACGAAATCGCTATTTACAAAAGAGGACGAAACGCTAACGCTAATCACACTCCAAAAAACGGTAATCCTCAGGAATACCGAAGAGCGACCGGCTTAGAAGCGTTGTTTGGGTATTTGTATCTTAGCGAGCAAACAACTAGAATTAGCGAGCTGTTTGAACTGATTTATACAGGTAAAAAGCAAGATAATTAGTGCGTTTACAAATTTCATGGTGTTTGCAAGCACCATTATTTGGTGAGCGTTATTTAAAAGGGAATAATAAACATTAAAACTCTTTGATTATTTTATAAAGCTGGTGAGTTGTGTGCTTAAGAAACAAAAAAATCCATCTGTGACTATGATAATAGACATTCTTCTAACAATTTTAGGAAGTGGTTTACTAGCACTGGGTATTCATTCTTTTACAGCACCAAACAGAATTGCACCGGGTGGTGTAACTGGCATTGCAACAATTATTAACCACATTACAGGTGTGCCAATTGGAGCGTTGACCCTTGCAATTAACATACCGCTTATCATAATTGGGTTTGTGTTTTTAGGCAAAAAATTCATGACAAGAACAATTGTGTCGATTATATCTTTTACTATATTCATAGACTATTTATTCATCAAAGTTCCCACTTATCAAGGTGATATGCTTTTAGCCGGAATTTTTGGCGGTGCTATCATGGGAATAGGAATGGGCATTATGTTTGTTAGAAGCAGTTCAAGTGGTGGAATGGATATTGTTAATAGAATAATTCATAAAAAAATTCCACACGTTAAGTTGGGCGTGATAATTTTTATTAGTGATGTAATTGTTGCCTCAATTTCAGCTATAGCTTTTAAAAGTTTTGAAGCGGCAATGATAGCGATGATAACATTGTTTGTTTCTTCAAAAGCCATTGATGCTGCTGTTTATGGACTCTCAACT
>JAVWHI010000006.1:0-12760 GCA_036640155.1 Oscillospiraceae bacterium
TCTGCAAGTTCATTAACTCCGCCTTGCGAATAAGCATCGACAATAATACCTTTTTCTTTACCGACAGTCTCGTTAAAAGTTTGCACAAGCTCATCAAATTGTGCTTTTATGCCACCATTATAATAATGCCAAAGCGTTATCGTTTTTGTTTGAGCAGGTTGTTTTTTACTTTCAGAAGGCGTTTTACATCCAGAAAATGATAAGAGCGAAATTAATAAAGCTATTAATAGCACAATAATTTTTTTCATATAATCCTCCTACAAGCATTCTCTAGAATGCTAAATTTAACTAAAAAAGTTCACGAAATAAATAATAATAAACTCTTATATAGTATATCACCATCTATTGCTTTTTTCAACAATTATTATAAAATAGTAATATAATATGTGTAAACTAGTGCTGTAAATTAATGCAAGCTTTTATATTAATAGCATAACATTTATTAATATGCAGTTAATATTTAAATGTTATAATAGAAAAATGTTATATAAAATTGAAATATAGGGGAGAAAAAAATATGGGAAATAGTTTTTCGGAAATAACACCTGAGATTGCACGTTTAGCAGATTTGTGCAAAGATAATGGTGCATTAGATTTAACCCTTTATACAAAATATGATGTTAAACGCGGATTACGTGATTTAAACGGTGACGGCGTTTTAGCAGGTTTGACAGAAGTATCAGATATACGTTCGCATAAAATTGTTGATGGTGTGAAAGTACCTTGTGAGGGCGAATTGTACTATAGGGGATATAATGTTGAGAAATTAGTTGAAGGCTTTATTAGAGACAAACGTTTTGGCTTTGAAGAAACAACTTATTTATTATTGTTTGGTAAGCTTCCAAATAGTGAGCAACTCAAAGGCTTTTCACAGATAATCGCTAATTATAGGACACTGCCAACAAGTTTTGTTAGAGATATTATTATGAAAGCACCAAGTCAAGATATGATGAATACATTAGCACGAAGTGTACTTACCATGTATTCATATGACGAAAAAGCTGATGACACTTCAATTGAAAATGTACTTCGCCAATGTTTACAACTAATTTCGATTTTTCCATTATTATCTGTTTACGGGTATCAAGCATATAGTCACTACCATGATGGAAATAGCTTATTTATTCATTCACCATTGCCGGAACTATCGACGGCAGAAAACATATTGCACATTTTACGTCCCGACAGTAAATATACAGAGCTTGAGGCGCACATACTTGATGTAGCACTGGTTTTACATGCTGAACACGGTGGAGGAAATAACTCTACTTTTACGACTCATGTCGTTTCTTCTTCTGGAACGGACACATATTCTACTGTTGCAGCTTCGTTAGGCTCGCTTAAAGGGCCAAAACATGGTGGCGCAAATATTAAGGTAGTTAAGATGTTCGAGGATATGAAAAAAACGCTTACCGATTGGAACGATGAAAAACAAATTACAGATTATCTTGTTGCACTTCTTAACAAGCAGGCATTTGATAAAGCAGGACTTATTTATGGTATGGGACACGCAGTTTATTCGCTGTCAGACCCACGAGCAAATGTTTTAAAAGGATTTATTAAGAGTTTATGCGAAGAAAAGGGTATGATAGAAGAATTTAAACTTTATTCGCTAGTTGAAAAGTTAGCACCAGAAGTAATTGCACGTGAACGCAAAATATATAAAGGCGTTAGTGCTAATGTTGACTTTTACAGTGGGTTTGTTTATAGTATGCTTAATCTTCCTCTTGAACTGTATACGCCAATCTTTGCTATAGCAAGAATTGCCGGTTGGAGCGCACATAGGATTGAAGAGCTTATTAATGCAGGAAAAATAATAAGACCTTCATATAAAAATGTCGGTGAAAAGTATTCATATGTTCCACTAGCACAAAGAGATTAAAGTAAAATTTCAAACAATGTTTTTAATGTGTAAGTCTAAGTAGATTCGGACAAACACATTAATTTTTATGTTCGTGTTAAGTTTTTAGTCGTGCTATAAATACAGAATTACACTTTTTTATTTGTAAGGTAAGAGTAGTTGTTTTTAAAGTTTTTTTGGCGATTAAAAGTGGTGTATCCTAGTAAAAAAAGTAATAAATAAGTTTAAAAAAAGGCTGTCACTTTATAAAGTGACAGCCTTTTTATTTTAAGTTAAATTCTTAGTTTCTAGGATTTTTGATAGCAGATTGAGCAGCAGCTAATTTTGCAATCGGAACACGGAAAGGTGAACAAGAAACATAAGTTAAACCTGCATTATGACAAAATTCAACAGAACTTGGATCTCCGCCATGTTCGCCACATATTCCAAGTTTAATGTCAGGGCGAGTTTGTCTGCCTAAGTCAACAGCAATTTTTACAAGTTTACCAACACCAACTTGGTCTAATCTTGCAAATGGGTCGTTCTCGTAAATCTTCTTGTCATAGTATGCACCTAGGAATGCGCCAGCATCATCACGGCTAAATCCAAATGTCATCTGTGTCAAGTCGTTTGTTCCAAAGCTGAAGAACTCAGCTTCTTTTGCAATTTCGTCAGCTGTAATACAAGCACGAGGAATTTCAATCATTGTACCTACTTTGTAAACAATATCAGATTTTTTATCTGCGATTATTTTATCAGCTGTAGTTGTTACAACGCTCTTAACATAAGCAAGCTCTTTGATTTCGCCAACTAGCGGAATCATGATTTCAGGAACTATTTTCCAGTCTGGATGAGCTTTTTTAACGTTAATAGCAGCTTCGATTACAGCAGTAGTTTGCATTTCAGCAATTTCAGGATAAGAAACAGCTAGACGACAACCACGATGTCCCATCATTGGGTTAAATTCGTGTAGTGAAGTTATAACTGCTTTTATATCAGCAACTTCGATATTCATCTCTTTTGCTAGAGCAATAATATCATCAGGAGCAGTTGGTAAAAATTCATGTAGTGGAGGATCTAAGAAACGAATAGTTACAGGAGAGCCTTCCATAGCTTCATAAAGTGCTTCAAAATCGCCTCTTTGAATTGGAAGAAGTTTTGCTAAAGCAGCTCTTCTTTGAGCTTCGTTTTTCGAAACAATCATTTCACGCATAGCAGCTATTCTGTCAGCTTCAAAGAACATATGCTCAGTACGACATAGACCAATACCTTCAGCACCAAAGCTCTTTGCTTGTTTTGCGTCTTTTGGAGTATCTGCATTTGTTCTTACTAAAAGAGTTCTGTATTGGTCAGCCCAACGCATAATTCTATCAAAATTACCAGAAATAGATGCTGCAACGGTTGGAATAGCTTCACCGTATATGTTACCAGTTGAGCCATCAAGGGAAATAAAGTCGCCCTCTTTGAATGTTTTTCCACCAAGTGAGAATACTTTTTTATCTTCATCAATGTTAATGTCGCCACAACCGGAAACACAACAAGTACCCATACCACGTGCAACAACAGCAGCGTGAGAAGTCATACCACCACGAACTGTTAATATACCTTTAGCATAGTGCATTCCTTCGATATCTTCAGGTGAAGTTTCAAGTCTTACAAGAATTACATCTTCGCCTTTATTAACAGACCAATCAGTAGCATCTTCAGCAGTAAATACTACTTTACCACAAGCAGCACCTGGGGAAGCTGGAAGTGCAGCACCAACAGGTTTTGCATTTTTAAGAGCAGTTGGGTCAAACTGTGGGTGAAGAAGAGCATCAAGCTGTCTTGGGTCTAACATCATTATTGCTTCTTTTTCTGTGATTTGTTTTTCATCAACTAAGTCACAAGCAATTTGAAGTGCAGCAGCAGCTGTTCTTTTACCATTACGAGTTTGAAGCATAAATAGCTTGCCCTCTTCAATTGTAAATTCCATATCCTGCATATCATGATAATGATTTTCTAATGTATTTACAATATTAACGAATTGCTCGTAAACAGCAGGGTTTTGCTCTTTTAGATGGTCAATTGTTAAAGGAGTTCTAACTCCTGCAACAACGTCTTCACCTTGTGCATTCATTAAATATTCACCGTATAATTTTTTCTCGCCTGTTGATGGGTTTCTTGAAAAAGCAACGCCTGTTCCTGAAGTATCACCCATATTGCCAAATACCATAGCCTGTACGTTTACAGCAGTACCCCAAGATGATGGGATATCATTCATTCTACGATAGTAAATTGCACGTGGGTTGTCCCATGAACGGAAAACAGCTTTTATAGCGCCCATTAGTTGTTCTTTTGCTTGTGTTGGGAAATCTGTGCCTATTTTCTTTTTGTATTCTGCTTTGAATAATCTTGCAAGTTCTTTTAAATCATTAGCATCAAGCTCAGTGTCAAGCTTAACACCTTTCTTTTCTTTCATTTGGTCGATTAATTCTTCAAAATGTTTTTTCCCAACTTCCATTACAACGTCAGAATACATTTGAATAAAACGACGGTATGAGTCATAAGCAAAACGAGGGTTGTTTGTCTTTTTTGCAAAACTTTCAACAACTTCATCATTCAAACCTAGATTTAAAATTGTATCCATCATACCAGGCATAGAAGCTCTTGCTCCTGAACGAACTGATACTAATAATGGATTCTCTACATCACCAAATTTTTTACCAGAAATCTTTTCAAGTTCTGCGATATACTGCATAATTTCAGCTTGAATATCATCATTGATGACTTCGTTATCTACATAATATTGTGTACAAGCCTCTGTTGTTACAGTAAAGCCTTGTGGTACAGGCATACCTAAGTTAGTCATTTCAGCTAAGTTAGCACCTTTACCGCCCAATAATTCACGCATTTTTCCGCTGCCCTCTGCAAAGAGATAAACGTATTTTTTACTCACTATTAAACTCCTCCAATTTGAATTTATTCGTCACATAAGAAATCAACCTGCTAAGATAACTTGCAGGCAAATTCTATGTACTGTTGTACATAATGATTTTAATATCAATATGTAGTGATAACATTATAACAAATAACTTGTAATATAGCTATGCTTTTTTGCAAAATTAATTGTATTGTAACTATTTTTTACGTATTGTAGTAAAGATGACACGATAAAGGAAAAAAAGATAGTGAAAATTACAAAAAAGTTTCAAAATTACCGATTATATAGAGGAGTAATTGTCGCAAACTAAGACTTTGTAGTGTAACTATTGTTTTGAGGAAAACAATAAGTTCGACAAATTAATAAATTGTTCGAGTTTCAATTCTTCTGCACGTGCAGTTTGACTTAGACCTAAGCTTGCAAGTGCGTTTAAAATGTCGGCTTTTGGAATGGACATATTTGCACAAACAGGGTTTGCTAGCGTTTTACGTCTTTGAGAAAAAGCGGCACGGATTAATTGGAACAAATGTTTTTCGGAGAGTACATTTGTTGGAAGTTCGTCTTTTATATCCAATTTTATTACAGCGGAATCAACATTTGGCGACGGCATGAAACTGCCCCTTGAAACGTTAAATAATAATTTTGGTTTGCTATAATAATTCACAGCTAGTGTAACAGCACCGCACTGACGAGTACCGGGGCTTGCACAAAGTCTATCGGCTGCTTCTTTTTGCACCATAACAGTTATTGATTTTATAGGTAGTTTTTGTTCTAATAAGCTCATTATTATAGGCGATGTTATATAATACGGTAAATTTGCACATACGCAAATATCCATATCCGCAAATTCTTTTTCTATTAGTTCTTTTAAGTCGACTTTCAAAACATCTTCATTAATAACATTTATATTGTTATAATCTTTTAGAGTTTCGTCTAAAACGGGCATTAGTTTTGAATCTATTTCTATAGCGACCACTTTTTTAGCGAGTTTTGCAAGTTCTACCGTTAAAACTCCGAATCCAGTCCCAATTTCAATAATACCATTTTGTTTGCAAGCACCGCCCAATGCTGCTATTTTAGGGCAAACAGATGGGTTTACTAAAAAGTTTTGACCTAACGATTTTGAAAAGTTAAAGTTATGTCGTCGCATAATTTCTTTTATTGTTGAGATATCTGATAAGTTTTCCATAAATATTTTTACCTTTCGGGGTTAAAATGCGTTTTTTTAATATAAAACGTGGCAAATTGACTTAAATGAGAGTGTATATATTAGCTAAATTTTCTTTAAATAGATTTAACATAATTTATTGAAAATTTTTGTTGTCAAATTTAATGTTATAGTGTATAATTTAAATATAAAAAATGCTATAAACTTTTATCATTTTTAAAGCTTTGCGTGATAGAAGTTAGTAGTTACTAATGTTTAGCGCCGACGCAAAGCGGCAGAATGGAGTATAACAATGAATAGAAGAGACAAAATAAATTATTATTTAGACATTGCTCAAACGGTCGCAGCCAGAGGTACGTGCTTAAGGAGAAATTTTGGTGCGATTATAGTAAAAAACGATGAAATTATTTCTACTGGATACGTTGGCGCACCACGAGGACGTGATAATTGCTCGGATCTTGGATTTTGCAAACGTGAACGTCTTGGGATTCCACGTGGCGAAAGATATGAGTTGTGCCGGTCAGTTCATGCAGAAGCAAACGCAATTATTTCAGCTCCACGTGAGCATATGATTGACTCGACACTTTATCTTGTTGGTATCGATTATAAGACAAAAGAAGTTGAAAAAAACATCTGTGCTTGTGCTATGTGTAAGAGACTTATTATTAACGCCGGAATAAGAACGGTTATTGCAAGAAACAACGCTAATGAGTATACTACATATAATGTTACTGATTGGATTGATAATGATGATTCTTTAGATGATTCATTTGGATATTAATAATAATTTTTTATAGAGTTGATACTAAAAAGTACCAACTCTATTTTTATTTCAGATTTGCAAGAATTTCGTCTATAATTTGTTGTGCTTTTGCGGATATCTTACCCTCTTCTGTAACATTATCCGTTTGCTTTTTTTGATTGTCTATTGGTGGATCCGGTAATTTAATGTTATCTAAAGGCAGGGTTTGTTTATTAAAAAGTACTTCATCTTGCGTTTTTTGGACAAGCTTTTCTTCTTTAGCTGTAGCATTTATACTTTGCATTTCAGCTTTAAGACTATCTTTCACTGCAAAGTTTGGTACACTTTCCCGCTTAGTTTGATTTCTTTTATAAATAGTAATATCTTCATCTTGGTTTTCTGAGAGTGAGAATGTTTCGATGGGGCTTTCGTTATCAAATGAATCGTCTTCCTCAAAGTAATCATTATTCCTGTATTTTTTCTGCGATAAAAGAAGTAACACAATTAAAATTACTATGAGCAACGCTCCCATTCCGAAAATGCAAACGTATGTAACCATTTTTGTTTGTGCATTTTGGGCGTTTTTAATAACTGTTGCAATAGTGCTATTGCTAAAAACAACTTTGCCTAAATAATTTTCATCTGTTGTTGCAACGACGATTGGAAATTCATCTTCGGCGTTTTGCGCAGTCAAGATTCTTTCATCAATTTCAACAATAGATTTAATTCTTAAAATACCGCTTTGTGTTGTTGTATAATCCTTGTAAGCAATGAGGTCACCTTTACTTACTACAGAGTCTTTTTTAACAACAAAAAAATCACTTTTCTCAGCATTTTCGCCTTGAGTTTTGCTAGTAAGTACGAAAGGGGTGTACCCTAAAACACCTTTTTCAAAGTTGCTAAACAAAAGCAAGAATGCACTTGAAAGAACAAGTAGTACAATTAAAAAAACATTAAGAGATATTAGTATTATATTAAGCGGTTTTTTCATTTTTGAGTTCTCCTTTTAAGCCGTGTTGTCGTTTTAGCTAATTTAGTAAATTTACTTTGCAAAAACATATCGTTGGCACAGTCAACTTCGATTCTGTTATATTTTGGTGCGTTTAAAAAAATATAGTTTGAAATTGTCTGCAACCCCAAACTTTTAATCGTCTACAATATTATAGCATTTTCGTCTCATTTATGCAATACCCTCGATTTTTTAATTGAAGAAAATCTGTAAAAAAACACAATGATGGCATTATTTTAATAAAAAAAGAACTTCCTGGGATCAGTACTATCACGAAAAGTTACAAGAACAAAGTGCATATTTTAATTATAATAGTAGATGAAAATGAAATTCTCAAGAAAAATTGTTTTTTGCCGCTATTCTGGTATTGACAATATTTTTTCTTGATGTTATAGTAAAAGCGTTAAAAAACAATAAAGGGGTATCATCTTGAAACGGATAACTGCTATATTAAAGTCAGGTGAAACAAAGTGCTACGAATTTAATACAATTCCTTTTTCAGATGATGAACTAAATCGTCAACTTCAACTTTATTATGGCAATCTTAACTGTCAAAGATGTCAAAATGCGATACTACAAAATGGGTTTGCACGGCTTTTAATAGAAGTTGAAGAAGAAGTTGTTTCAGAAAAAACGTTAGCATTATATCCAATCCTATACGGTTATAAAAACATAACAATATCATAAAAAGAGGTATATTATGAAAGAAAATTTATTTACTAATGCACCACCTATGGGGTGGAACAGCTGGAATACTTTTATGTTTGATTTAAATGAAGAAACATTGCGTGAGATTGCACTTTCACTAAAATCACAAGGCTTTTTAGAAGCAGGATACACCTATTTTTGTCTTGATGACGGGTGGGAAGATAAAACAAGAAGAATAGGTCACGGTGTTGATTATGATAAGAAAAAGTTTCCGTCAGGACTAGCTGCTTTTGGCGATTTTTTGCACGACTTAGGATTTAAATTTGGAATATATTCATGTGCCGGCACATTGACTTGTGGCGGATATCCTGCTAGTTATGGCTACGAATATGAAGATGCCGAAAACTTTGCAAAATGGGGCGTAGACCTGTTAAAATATGATAACTGCTATGTGCCTGCTGATGTGCAAAGTAAATATTTATATCGCCGAATGGGTCAAGCTTTGCGTGAAACTGGAAGACCAATTTTATATAGTATGTGCAACTGGGGATTTGACGATTCACAAAATTGGGCTCGTACCACAGGCGCAAATATTTACAGAATAGGCGGCGACATTAGAGATACTTGGGAAAACATTGAGGGCGGCATGAACACAATTGCAGGCTTAAATATTTCGGCTCACAGCGGTGTCGGATGCTTTGCAGACCCGGACTTTTTAGTTGTTGGAATGAATGGTGACGGAGCGGTTTCACATTTAGGTGAAGAAACTTCAGCTAATGCAACCGATAGCATTTATAGAGTTCAATTTTCTTTATGGTGTATGCTGTGTGCGCCTCTTTTTATGTCACATGACCCACGAAAAACTACGCAAGGCGCTAAAGATATTTTACTAAATCATGAAATGATTGCTGTTAATCAAGACCCTGCATTTATTCCGGCATATCAGTGTAAAGTAGAAAAAATGCTTTCTGCCTGGGAAATGAGCAAAACGGAAATTTGGGCAAAACCGTTATATAACGGTGATGTTGTAGTAGGACTATTTAATAGAAGAGAAGGTCCTACTGATTTAGTGGCAAGCTTTGAAAGTTTTGGCTTTGCAATTACAGACACCGTTTGTGCATATGACTTGTGGGCGCATGAAGAAATTGGATTATATCGTGGAAGTATTACTATTAATGTTGGTGGTAGAGACTGTAAAGTTTTAAGGTTACATCGCCAAAAATAATAAAAACAATAAAAATAATGGCTGTGAAATTTATTTTCACAGCCATTATTTTTTTAAAGTCACCTGCAAAAAGTCTTTTATAAAATTTGCAAGATACAAAAAGTATTTTTTAACCGTTTTTGAGAATAATATTTTCATATAGTTTTAATTATAAATGTAATAAATAAGTGTTTATGGTGGTGAAAAAAATAAATATTAAAAATAAACTTAATGCAAAACTGGACGCAATAAAATTAGCTGCATCGCACAAAGAAGAAAAATCAATACCAGTTGAAACGCAAACACATCTTTTACCAAACCTCATGCAAAATTTAATAACTGTACGTGAAAAATTTCAAAATTCGGCTGATTTTTTAGTGCGTGAAGTGGAAATAAAAGGCGTGCATTGTGCCTTTTTGTTAATTGAAGGTATGGTGAACTTGCAGGTGTTTAGCAAGATGATTATTGACCCACTATTAAATGAAACGTTTGGTAAAAAAGCGACTGCAAATACTGTTTATGACTTTATACAAAACAAATCTGTAATTGCGGCTGACCAAAAAGATATCTTTACTTATGAAGATGTTTTTAAATTTATTATGTCTGGCTTTGTCGTAATATTTATAGATGGCTTTGAAAAAGCGGTTGCACTCGGAGCGCAGGGCTTTAGCTTTAGAAGTATTTCCGAACCGAGCAGTGAAATGAATGAGCGCGGCTCACGTGAGGGCTTTACTGAGCCTCTTAGAATAAATATGACTCTTGTGCGTAGGAGAATCAAATCTGCTGATTTAATGTTTGAGTTAATGACAGTAGGTGGAAAAAGCAAAACGGATATATGCTTAATGTATATGAACAGCGTTGTTTCTAAAAAGCTCTTACGTGAAGTCAAACGCAAGCTTAAAGCGGTTGAACTTGATATAATACTAACTTCAGGATATCTTCAACCCTTTTTAGAGGGGAAACCGCTATCGATTTTTTCAGATGTTGGAATAACAGAACGCCCTGACGTTTTAGCAGGAAAAATAAACGAAGGACGAATTGCGGTAGTGGTTGATGGAACGCCATTTGCACTTATTGTTCCATACTTGTTTACTGAAAACTTTCAAAGTCTAGATGACTATGCACATAGACCATATTATGCCGCTTTTATAAGGCTTATTAAATATGTCTCGTTTTTTATAACAATTCTATTACCGGGTTTATATGTTGGTGTTGCAATGTTTCACCCTGAACTGCTACCACATGCGCTGCTTTTTAACATTGCCGCCTCAGAGGAAGTTACACCGTTTCCTTTATATATAGAGGCTATTATTATTCATTTGCTTTATGAAATAATGCGTGAAGCAGGGCTAAGACTTCCTCGTCCTATTGGTCATGCTGTGAGTATTGTGGGGGCGCTTGTTATTGGTGATGCAGCAGTAACGGCAGGACTTATCGGCGCTCCTATGATTTTAATTGTGGCATTAAGTGCGATATCTTCATTTGTTGTACCGTCTTTGAGTGAGCCTAATTCTTTTTTGCGATTTAGCTTTATTATTTTAGGTGGAACTATGGGGCTTTATGGAATAACTTTGGGGTGTGCAGTTATGCTTATTAATATAGCGTCCCTAACTAACTTTTCAGTAGCTTTTTTAGCCCCAGTTGCTCCATTTAGTCTTAGTGGAATGCGAGACACTTTTATAAGAATCGGATTTAAAAAAATGCAAAAACGAACTGCTAAAATTCAAAATCTTGAAGGCGTTAATATTGAAAATAAAGGATGATATGTGTGCAGAAAGTTAAAGTTAGCGGTTTTCAAATTGTAAGTTTGCTTTTTTTATCAAGGGTTTTCAACGTTATGACTTACATTCCGGTGTTTGCACAAAAAATGGAGGGAACAACCCTTTTGCTCGGTAACTTATTGGGGTTTTTAGGACAATTTATTCTGATAATTCCGGCTATAATTTTTTATGATGTGTACAAGGGCAAAAACGTTATCACCGTGGCGTATGAAAAATTTAACAAGTTCGGTATCATTATTGCTGCGGTTTATTTAATAATGATGGTTTTGGGAGCTATAGGAAGTCTTGTTGGTTTTGAATACTTTATGGTTAATGCAGTATTTGGCGATATTTCAGCACAATTTTTAATAATCACTATGTGCATTGCTACTTTTTATGCTGCTATAATTGGTATAGAAGGGCTAGCTAGAGTTAGTACAATTATTTTTGTGCTGTTTTTTATTTCAACTATCGTTATAATTACAGGCTCATTAAAATCTGCAAGTCTTCTTAATATAACTCCAATAATTGATGACGATTTTTCGGACATTTTAAAATGCGGATTATTATCGCTATCAAAAAACGCAGAACTTGTGCTACTTATTATACTATTTCCTAATGTTAAGAGTAGTTTTAAAAAATGTAGCTTTTGGCTTATGTCTTTAAGCTATGTTGCAATAGAAGTTATGGCGTTTTTAATTCTTGCAGTTTTAGGAAAAAGCTGGCAAGACCAAACCTTTCCGTATTTTACGCTAACGTCAATAGCAGAACTCTCAATTTTTCAAAGGCTTGACACACTTCATATGACTATGTGGGTACTAATATCATTTTTACGCATTTCAGCTTTTATAATAGCGGCTAACTGGATTTTAAAACAAATGCTACCATATAAAAAGCGTAAATTTTCGGTGCTTATTTTGATTGCAATTATTCCGACCTTAGCTATTATCACCTCACAAAACACATCACTAATGATGGCTGTAAATCCTACGTTTGGCACATCGATTATACTTGCACTTGAACTTTTTATAATTCCATTAATACTGGTGTGTTTTAAACCTAAGAAACAATAGATATTTTACTCGCTTTAAACTTAATTAATAAAAATGAAAAGGAGGTGCTAAACTTGAGGAAGAAAATATTTGTTGTCGCAATTTGTTTGTGCCTTTGTACGGTTATGCTTTCTTCGTGCAGTGGAAGTGTTAAACTGTCGGAGCGTGCGTTAGTTCAGGGGATTGGTATTGATAGTGATGGAGAAAAAATCGTACTTACTTTGCAAATATTCAGTCCGTCAGGTGGCAACAAAGGTGAGCTTGCAGCTACTTCTGAAAATGCAAAACTAATACGCTCAACCGGTAACACGCTAGCGTTTGCTATAGAAAATGCAAGTCTTACACAAGGTAAAGAAATTTTTCTAGGTCACGCTAGAGTAATAGTCATAGGTGAAGAATTAGCAAAACAAGGAC
>JAVWHI010000006.1:12770-24087 GCA_036640155.1 Oscillospiraceae bacterium
TTTTGCAAACATTTAGTTTTCTCACTTCAAACTTTTTTGCAAGGCAAAATGCACGTCTTATAATATGTCAAGGAAAAGCAAGCGATGTTTTATCAAGCAAAACTAACCAAGGTATAATTCCATGCGAAATGCTTGAAAATCTAATAAAAAACAGTAACCAAAATGGATTCGTTCAAGATGTGAAACTCTTTAACTTTAATCGTAGTTTAAAAAATAAATACGAATCTGCCTCTCTTCCAATAATTCAAATAGTTGAGCAAACCACCGAAGAAAATAAGATTGAAGATGTCAGCAACATTAAAGTGAATGGGACTGCGATTCTAGTAGACGGTAAGATGAGCGGGTCACTAAACCAAAGTCAAACTCGTGGGCTTTTATGGATTCGTGATGAAATAGATAAAACCACTATTAAAGCTAGCGATAACGCTTATGAAGAAGCTGCTATTCAAATCATATCAACTAAATCTAAAATCATTCCTACTTTCCAAAATGATAAAGTAAAAATGAAATTGATAATTGAAGCCGACGGTTGCCTTAACGAAGCTGTACTTCGTGAAGATGCAAACGTTGACATGAGCGATTTATCGGGATTGGAAAAAAACTGCGAAGAAATAATAAAAGCTGAATGTATTGACGCTTTTAATGCCGGTGTCGTCGAAAACAACGCCGATATATTTAATTTTGGGAACTTAACCTATAAATATAATGTTAGTCTTTGGAAAAAACTGCATACTGATTGGCGTAATAATTGTGATGAAATTGAATTTAGTGTTGTACCGACTGTTAAAATAAAACGTGTAGGCACACAATTTAAAACAAAAGTGTAGTTTTTCTAACCTCACAGCGTTTTTTGTTATTCTTTTATTGTCTTTTGCTTTTGGTATTCCTTTGAAAGTGATATAATCTCACTAAAGAGTTTTTTATCATATTTTACTAACTCTTCAGAAGCTGCAGCGCTAATCTTTTTTATAAGTTGTGTTTCTCTTTTTGTGTCTTCAATAGGTAAATTGTTTTCAAGCTTATACTGCAAAATCTCTGAGGATATTTTCATTCGCTTTTCAAAAATATCCAAAAGCTGCGTATCTAATGTATCTATCTCGTCACGAAGTTGTTGCAACAACATCTAAATTCCCCCTAAACTTTCTTTTACCTCATTGTAACATAGTTTAAATATAATGGCTACAGATTTCCATGTCACATTTGACGTTTGTAATATTTGCACAAATTTCTCACCGCTAATATATGCAATCTTGTAGAATGATTTTTGCAAAAACTAGTTGACTTTTAATCCAATTTATCATATAATCTAATTGTTAGAAAATTAACAAACTTCGTTAATTAATTAACACATTTAAAAAAGTATATTATTTTAGGAGGATTTATATGGCTACGAAAGAAACAAAAGATGTTCAGGTTGATGTTGGTGCAATGGTTGACGCATTAGCAGAAAAAGCAAAAATAGCATTAGATGAATATATGAATCTAAATCAAGAGCAAATTGACAAAATCGTTCATGCAATGGCTTTGGCAGGACTTGATTCTCATATGAAGCTTGCGAGAATGGCTGTTGACGAAACAGGTCGTGGTGTCTATGAAGATAAAATAATTAAAAATATATTTGCGACAGAATACATTTGGCATAGTATAAAATATCAAAAAACATGTGGTGTTATAAGAGATGATGACCTTGAGGGTATAGTTGAAATTGCTGAGCCGGTTGGAATCATTGCCGGTGTTACGCCAGTTACTAACCCAACTTCTACGACTTTATTCAAATCAATTATTGCAACTAAGTCAAGAAATCCAATCATATTTGGTTTTCATCCATCAGCACAAAAATGTTCTGCTGAAGCTGCAAGGATTGTAAGAGATGCTGCAATTGCTGCAGGCGCTCCGCAAAACTGTATTCAGTGGATTGAATATCCTTCTATCGAGGCTACAAATGCACTTATGAATCATAAAGATGTTGCACTGGTTTTAGCAACTGGTGGTTCGGGAATGGTTAAAGCAGCTTATAGTACTGGTAAACCTGCACTTGGAGTTGGTCCTGGTAATGTACCTTGTTTTATCGAAAAAACAGCTAATCTTGAAAGAGCTTGCAATGACTTAATGTTATCAAAGACTTTTGATAATGGTATGATTTGTGCTTCTGAGCAGGCTGTAATAGTAGAAAAATCAATTTCAGATAAATTTGAAGAATATATGAAAGCTAATAACTGCTATTTCCTTAACGAAGAAGAAACTAAAAAAGTTTCTGATTATGTTATCATTCCTCAAAAGAACGCTGTTAATGCTGACGTTGTAGGAAAACCTGCTGCTTGGATAGCACAAAATGCAGGTGTTAAAGTTCCTGAAAAAACTAAGATTTTAATTGCAAAAATCGACGATGTCGGTACAGAATATCCACTTTCAAGAGAAAAACTTTCTCCTGTTCTTGCTTATTTGGTTGTTAGTGACAAAGAAGACGGTTTTGATAAAGCAAGGAAAATGCTCGAAATGGGCGGTCTTGGACACACAGCAGTTATTCATACTAGTGACGATAATGTTGTTAATGAATATAGTGCGCGCATGAAAGTTGGACGTTTGGTTGTTAACTCACCATCTTCACAAGGCGGTATCGGTGACATATATAATGAAAACACTCCTTCTTTGACATTAGGATGTGGTTCATTTGGTAAAAACTCTACTACTCAAAACGTATCAGCAGAAAACTTAGTTAATATTAAACGTGTAGCAAAGAGGAGAGTTAACATGCAATGGTTTAAAGTACCACCAAAAATCTTTTTTGAATTTAACGCTGTACAGTATCTAGAAAAAATGCCTGATATTTCTCGTGCTTTCATTGTTACTGACCCTATGATGGAAAAACTAGGATATGTTGATAAAGTTCTTTATTATTTAAGAAACCGTAACGAATATTGTCACAGTGAAATATTTGCTGACGTAGAACCTGACCCATCTGTTGAAACAATCATGCGTGGCGTTGCTGCTATGAATACTTTTAAACCTGATGTTATTATATCTTTGGGTGGTGGCTCTGCTATGGATGCTGCTAAGGGTATGTGGTTATTCTATGAACACCCTGAAACTCCTTTTGATGGACTACGTCAAAAGTTTTTAGATATCAGAAAGAGAACATTTGCGTTCCCGAAATTAGGACAAAAAGCAAAAATGGTTTCTATTCCTACAACATCAGGAACTGGATCTGAAGTTACTTCATTTGCAGTTATAACTGATAAAGAAAGAGACATGAAATATCCACTTGCTGATTATGAGCTTACTCCTGATGTAGCAATTATTGACCCACAATTTGTTATGACAATGCCAAAATCAATCACTGCTGACACAGGTATGGACGTTTTAACTCATGCAATCGAGGCATATGTTTCTGTTTTAGCTTCTGATTACACAGATGCTTTAGCACTACAAGCAATTAAAATGGTATTCGAATATCTTCCACGTTCTTATAATGATGGAACTGATAGAGTTGCTCGTGAAAAAATGCACAATGCTTCTTGTATTGCAGGTATGGCTTTTACAAATGCGTTCTTAGGTTTAAATCACTCTATGGCTCACAAACTAGGTGGTGAGTATCACATCCCTCATGGACGTGCAAATACAATATTACTTCCTTATGTTATTGAATATAATGCTCAAAAACCAACTAAGTTTGCAACATTCCCGAAATATGAGAAATTCATAGCAGATGTTAAATATGCTGATATTGCAAAAACACTTGGACTTCCTGCTTCAACTACACAAGAAGGCGTTCAAAGTCTTATCAAAGCTGTTAAAGATTTGATGAAGAAAGTAAACGAGCCAACATCAATTAAAGAATGTAACGTTGATGAAAAAGAATTTATGGCATATGTTGATACTTTATCTGACAAAGCTTTTGAAGACCAATGTACTACTGCAAACCCTAGATACCCACTAGTAACTGAAATTGCTCAGCTTTATAAAAAAGCATACTTCGGCAAATAATAAGTTCACACCTACCTCTTCTAAATACCTCTTAATATAAGTTTATCGTCAAGGTTTTAACGCCTTGACGATAATTTTTTTATATATAGTATATTCCATTTTTAACGGTCAGAATAATTATGTAATCTTAGTTTGATAAATAAAAAAAATTATTATTAGTAATGAGTCTTATTATTGTTGACACAAGACTGTGTCTGTAGTATAATGATGACGGAAAAATCTATTCAGCGTGTGATTATTTTCTTGTTATTATCACTGCGGCGGGCAAACCAGACTCTACCCCGAGTATAATGATGACAAAAAAATCTATTTAAAATTTATAGGAGGTAGAAAGTATGAGCGAATTTAAAAAACTAACCAACGAAGTCGGTGCACCTGTAGCGGACAACGAAAATGCTATAACCGCAGGACCACGTGGACCTGTAGTAATGAGTGACGTATGGTTAATGGAAAAGATGGCACATTTCAATCGTGAAGTTATCCCTGAAAGACGTATGCATGCAAAGGGATGGGGCGCATATGGTAAATTTACTGCAACACATGACATCTCGCAATATACAAGGGCAAAGGTACTACAAAAAGGTACAGAAACCGAAATATTCCTCAGATTTTCTACTGTTGCAGGTGAGCGTGGCGCTGCTGATTGCGAACGGGATATACGTGGTGTTGCAGTGAAGTTTTACACGCAAGATGGAAATTGGGATATGGTCGGCAATAATACCCCAACGTTTTTTATAAGGGACGTCCATAATTTTTCAGACCTAAATCGTGCAGTAAAACGAGACCCACGCACAGGAAGACGTTCATCTCAGAATAACTGGGACTTTTGGACGTTACTTCCTGAATGCTTTCATCAAATCACTATAGTTATGAGTGACAGAGGAATCCCTGCCACTTTTCGTAATATGCACTTTTTTGGTGAGCATACCTACTCTTTTTACAATGATAAGAATGAACGTTTTTGGTGTAAATTCCATTTTAAAACGCAACAGGGAATCGAGAACTTGTCTAATGAACAAGCTGCAAAAATCAATGGAATGGATCGTGAATATCACGGTAAAGACTTATTTGATGCTATTGAAAATGGCAATTTCCCGAAATGGACTATGTATGTTCAAATAATGACAGAACAGCAAGCAAAAGAACATTACGAAAACCCATTTGATATCACTAAAATTTGGCGTCATAAAGAATTTCCACTAATAGAAGTGGGAGTTTTAGAGCTTAATCGCAATCCTGAAAACTATTTCGCTGAAGTTGAACAGTCTGCTTTTACACCAGCTCATGTTGTCCCTGGAATTGGATTTAGCCCAGACCGCTTTTTACAAGGAAGATTGTTTGCTTATGGTGATGCTCAACGTTACCGCTTGGGAGTTAATCATAACGAAATTCCGGTAAACCGTGCCAAAGTCGAGGTTAATGAATACCATCGTGACGGTGCTATGCGTGTTGATGGAAACTATGGCGCTGCTCCTGCATATACACCTAATAGTATGGGCGCATGGACAGCACAACCGGAAGTCATGGAGCCACCACTAGAATTAGAGGGTGCTATGTACAGATATGACCCAAAGGAGGATCCAACTGATGACTGTTTCCGTGCCGGTGGAGACTTATGGAGAGTTTTAACCGAGGATAAAAAGCAAATTCTAATTGAAAATACCGCTAACGATATCGCTCCATGTACACAAAGTATTAAATATCGTCATGCAGTACATTGCTTTTTAGCGGATAAAGAATACGGTGAACGTTTTGCTAAAGCTGCACAATTAGACATGAATAAAGTGATTGAACTATCAAAACTTGATAACAACAGTTTAAATAAAGCGACTATTTAATTTTAGGTTAGGAATGATAATTATGAAGCAGACCAGAAACACTCCACAACGTGAGCTTATCCGGGGTCTGTTAAAAGGTAATTTTACTCACCCAACTGCGGACGAAATATATGAGCTTGCTAGAAAAGAAAGTACCACTATAAGTCGTGGCACCGTCTATAGAAACTTAAATTTCTTAACGAATATGGGTGAAATTGCAAAGCTAAGTATGCCTGTAGGCCCAGATCATTACGATTGTGAAACGCAAAATCATTACCACTTTTTATGTAGTAATTGTAACCGAGTATTAGATACTCAAATCCCATACTATGATCAACTGAATTTGCAAACAGCTCACGTTCCAGGCTGTAAAACTCAGTGGCATAGACTTATTTTAGTAGGACTTTGCCCAGACTGCAATGTCGCAACGTAACTATAAGAAATGAGCTGTTGCATTATTTTGCACCAGCTCATTAATATAATTATAGATGTAAAGTATTTTTACTTGCACTGCGTGCAAATGTATTCACATGCAGTTTTGTTTTTAACGACAGATTCATAAAGTCTATAACCGCCCGCAAGATTAAAGCAGTCAAATCCATATCCTGTTAGTATGCGACAAGCAATGTAACTTCGTAAACCACTATGACAGTGGATATAAACTGCCTTACCAGTTTCAATTTTATCGATGTTTTCACGAAGAGAGTCAAGTGGAATATTCATAAATCCATCAATGTTCCCACGCATGACTTCCGACTTTGTTCGAACGTCAAGCAGTGTCACACTGCCATCACGTGGTAATGAATCAACGTCTTCGCAAAAAAACTGTTTTACTTTGCCTGAAATCACATTCTGTGCAACAAATCCTACCATATTGACAGGGTCTTTTGCACTTCCAAATGGCGGTGCATAACAAAGTTCAAGTTGCGTTAATTGCGTGACTTTTGCACCAAAACGAATGGCTGTTGCTAAGACGTCAATGCGTTTATCAACTCCATCGTACCCTACAATTTGTGCGCCCAATAATTTGTGGCTTAATTTGTCCCATATCACTTTAATTGACATGTTTGTTGCACCCGGATAATAATTTGCATGGGACGCAGAATAAATATAAGTTTTATCAAAGTCGATTTTGGCGTCAATTGCAGTTTTTTCGTTAATCCCTGTAGTAGCTACAGTCATGTTAAATATTTTAAGGATTGCCGAGCCTTGCGTACCAGTGTAGGTGCTAGCTATACCACAAATGGCGTCAGCAGCAATTCTGCCTTGTTTGTTTGCAGGACCGGCTAACGGAATTGAGACTTTTTTGTTAGTTAAAAACTGTTTAACTTCCACAACATCACCTACAGCATAAATGTTTTGAACGTTTGTTTTCATATTTTCATCAGTGATAATGTAACCTTTTTTGTTGACGTCAATTCCTGCTGCAATTGCAAGTTCATTTTCCGGACGAACTCCCACCGCCATAATAAGCATATCGGCTGTTATTTCTCCGTTTTGCAGTGAAATATGAAGACTGTTTTCATCTTCTTTAATAGATGTAACTGCGTTGCCTAGTATTAAATCAACGCCATTTTCACAAAGATATTTATGCACGTCTGCTGCCATGTCAAAATCGAGTGATGCTATTAAATGGTTTGCAAGTTCAACTACACAAACTTTAAGTCCGATTTTAGCAAGATTTTCTGCCATTTCCAAGCCGATGTATCCACCACCAACTACAACCGCCGTTTTAGGGTTAGTTTCTTTTATATAGTTTTTAATTTTAAGCGTGTCAGGTATATTGCGAAGTGTAAATACTTTATTTGAACTAGTGCCATCAATCGGTGGAATTATTGGTTTTGCACCGGGTGATAAAATCAGCTTGTCATATGTTTCTTCGTAAGTTGTTGCTTCGGACAAGTTCTTGATTGTGAGAGTATTTCGCTTTGTATCAATCGCCATTACTTCGTTGTTCACACGAACGTCTATATTAAAGCGTGCCTTAAAACTGCCGGGCGTTTGCAAAGTTAGGTTTTTCTCGTCTGTTATTTTGCCACCAATATAATATGGAAGACCACAGTTGGCAAATGAAATAAAATCACCTCGCTCTAAAACTATAATCTGTGCTTTTTCGTCTAGACGTCTTAACCTTGCAGCGGCAGATGCGCCACCTGCGACACCGCCAATTATGATAACTTTCATTTGTTTTTCCTCCTCTTACTGTTTAGACATCTGGTTTTGGGCATACTGTAAATGCCTAATAGCTTTATAATAAACTGTTTAGTAGCTTTTTGCAAGTGATTTATCTTTAACCTCTTTATTTATATAGAAACTATAAGTGAAATGAAAGTTTTACTGTAAACAAAATATAGCAAAATCAGGCGATTATTTTGCATATTTATTGACATATGCTATTGCTTATGATAAAATGTAATAGTGATTTAAAACATATTTAACAATAATAGTGTCAATAAAATTGTTAAATATGTTAAACACTGAAAACGATAATGCGTGTACTAATCTTAATTTAAAGGAGGCTTATAATGAAAAAGTATGTATGTACCATCTGTGGATATGTTTATGATGAATCAAAGGAAAAACTAAAGTGGGATGAACTTCCAGATGACTGGAAATGCCCTTTATGTGGGGCATCAAAAACGGATTTTGCTGAAGAGGTAGTAGTTACAAAAACTCAGACAGTGGCAGAATCAACTCATGCCGATCATCAAATGAAAGAACTTAATAATGGTGAACTTTCTGCATTATGTTCTAATTTAGCAAAAGGATGTGAAAAGCAATATATGCTAGAGCAATCAGAGCTTTTTACGCAGTTGGCAGATTATTATAAAGTAAACACCTCTGATGTGGCACAAGAAGGCTTTCAAAAATTACTTGATATGATAAATTCAGATCTTGAAAATGAATTTAAAAATGCTAATATTGCAGCTAATGCAAGTGGTGACCGTGGAGCAAAACGTGCGTTGACCTGGAGCGAAAAAGTCACTAGAATGCTTAATTCGCTACTTTTACGTATTGAAAAAGACGGTGACGAATTTATAAAAAATACTAATGTTTATGTTTGTGATATTTGCGGATTCGTTTATGTTGGAGAGCAACCACCGGATATTTGCCCAATCTGTAAGGTACCTAGTTTGAAAATTTTGAAGATTGAAAGGAGCTGAGAATATGCATGCTGTAAGAAATATTAGATTATGCACAAAGGACTGTTTGTGCCTTTATGTTTGTCCTACCGGAGCATCAGACACTGAAACCGGTCAAATTGATACTTCAAAGTGTATTGGTTGTGGTGTATGCGCTGCTTCATGTCCCTCACATGCTATTTCAATGGTGCCAGAACAGATGCCACCTCAACAAAAAAAATCAGATGACGTAAAAGCGTCTATGATTTTGCTTGCTAAAAGCAAAACTGTTCAAGAAAAATTGGCATTACAAATTTCACAAAGTTCAGACGATTCGGTTATTAAGCAGATTTCACAGGCTATTTCTAAGTCCAATCGAATTATGGCAGAAGATATCATCAGAGAGGCTGGTTATATGTTGCCTCAAAGCGAAAATACTGAAATTTTGCTTAATAAAATGCTTGAAAATCCGCCAGAAGGTTTTCCAATCGAAGTAGCCCAAAAACTACTTAGAACAATAAATTTTAATGAAAAAAAAGGAGAAAACACAATGAATATTAAAGGTAGTAAAACAGAGAAAAATTTAGCAACTGCATTTGCAGGTGAAAGCCAAGCAAGAAACAAGTACACATACTTTGCATCTGTTGCAAAAAAAGAGGGATATGAACAAATCGCATCAATTTTTGAGGCAACTGCAGCAAATGAAAAAGAACATGCAAAACTTTGGTTTAAGGCTTTGGGTCAACTTGGCGACACAGCTACTAATCTTGCTGCTGCTGCTGATGGTGAAAACTATGAGTGGACTGATATGTATGATGGATTTGCTAAAGATGCACAGGAAGAGGGCTTCACAGCACTTGCTGAACAATTCAGAGCTGTTGCTAAAATCGAAAAATCTCATGAAGAACGCTATCGTGCGCTTTTAAATAATGTTCAAATGAAAGCAGTATTTGAAAAAGCAGAAGAAACTATGTGGGAATGCCGCAACTGTGGCCATTTAGTAATTGGGAAAAAATCTCCTGATATTTGTCCAGTTTGCAACCATCCTCAAAGTTATTTTGAAGTAAGAAAAGAAAATTATTAAGCCTACTATTGATAACTAAATTCCTATTAAAGTAAGCTTTAAAAAGAACACACTTGATTTACTGCAGTGTGTTCTTTTTTTATTGGTAAAATTTACATATAATTTTCTGTTTTTTCTCCTTTATATAGTAAATGTGTTGGCAACAATTTTAAATAGTCGTACAATGTATTAAAATTACAACAGTGTGACAACATTTGCAAATTGAAGATTAGGCGATGAGGTTTGCACTAAACGTCATGAAAGGAATTATAAAAGAAACATGAAAGACGAAAATGTTACAGCTGCAAAAGAAACACCAACAAAAACAAAAGCCTTATTTAAAGCAAAATTGCATAGTTTGATGTTTGACGAGAGGACCTTTAAAAAGAGATTATTCATTGCCTTCTGCCCGGCATTTTTATTTGCATTTACCCTTTTTATTTTTGGCTCATATGAACTTTTTGCTTATAATAAGAAGTTTTTATGGTTTTCTTATTCTGAAATATTACCACCTATGTTGATTTTGTTTTCGGTATCTCTAATTCTACTTTCGGTAGTTTGCGTTATATTTAAAGGGAAAGTTTTTAACACATTAGTCTCACTAATTTATTCAGTGGCGTTAGGAGTTTATTTGCAAGGTAATTTTCTCAACCGCAATTTAGGAGCGCTAACAGGCGAGAAAGTTAAATGGGAGAATCAAATAAGTACGTTTATCACAAATGGATTAATTTGGGTCTTAATTTTAGCAGTTCCTCTGATTATATTATTTTTTAATAAAATAGCATGGAGCAAATTAATTAAAATAACTTCACTTGGAATTGTTGCAGTTCAAGTTGTAACAATGACAACATTAGTAATAAATCCACCCGATAAGGGTACTGCATCTGAAAATGTGAGGGCTTTTTCAGACGAGAACATGATTAATGTTTCTAAAGAAAAAAACACAATCATATTTGTGCTTGATATGTTTGATAATGTTTATGTTAACGATATGCTAAGCGAATACCCCCACGTTTTTGATAAACTTGATGGATTTACTCAGTACACAAATTCGGTAGGAGTACATTCCAGAACATATCCTTCGGTTACACAGTATTTAACCGGAAATATATGCCATTATGATAAACCCTACAGTGAATACATAGATGAATCCTGGGGAAATTCTAATTTTTTGCCTCAGTTAAAACAAAATGGATTTGATATTAGACTTTTTTCAAGGCCTGATTATATGCCTGCTAAAAGCGTCGATTATATTGATAATTATTTAGCTGGTAAATACTGGAAGTATAAAGCGACTTCGATAACAGGTCTTACAAAATCATGGACAAAAT
>JAVWHI010000007.1:0-18500 GCA_036640155.1 Oscillospiraceae bacterium
TGTCGTTGTTATCCGGAGTGTTGTCATTGTCAGAATTATCATCAGTTATTTCGCCAGCAGCTTTTGCAGCCATTTTTGGACGAATTACAAACCAGTATAGGCAGAATAGTCCACCCAATACTACAACTGCGCCAATTACAATCCATAACCAAAGTAAACTTGAAGCAGATTTGCCATTAGTGTCTTTGCTTGATGTACCTGGTTTAGTTGGGTCTTTAGGTTTTACGATTGGAGCTGCAGCAGTGTCAATTTCAGCTGTCATTGCTTTATCTGCACCAATCTTAATTTTTAATGAAGCTCCAACTTTATCAGTTGTAATTTTACCAGCAGCAACTGCAGCTTTATCACCAAATTCAACGACATATTCTTGTTCACCTATAACTGTGCCGTCTTTATCAGTAATAACGCATTTGTATGTTCCAGCCTTAACACCTTGAACGTTAAATTTACCGTTTTTGTCTGTTGTAGCAGTCAAAGTATCGCCAAATTTAACAGTTGCGCCTGAAACAGCTTTGCCATCTTTATCAAGAACTGTTCCTGCAATGATTCTAGTGTCAGTTACTTCTTCTTCTTTGCTGCTTGTATCTTTATCACTTGTTCCACCACTTGACTCTTTATCGTCAGTTCCACCTGAAGCAGGAGGAGGAACTACAGCGTCTTTTTTAGGGATGTCAGGGTGATTCATAGTTGCGTTTGGCTTTGGTGTAGAATCAGTTGTAACTAATGCCATATCGTATTCCATAACTTCAACCCAAGCATTTTCGCTTGTGCTTTCATTATAAAAACGTACTTGGAAGCCATGTTTGATAGCATCAATGTCTGCAGGTGCTTTTCCTGCTTTTTTAGCAGCTTCTTTTAATGCTTTTACTTGTTTGTAAAGAGCATTGTAATCAGCTTCACGTACATCAAAGTATCCTTGTACATTTGTGCCTTCGTAACCAAATGCTTTCCAATCAGTGTTGTCAATTGTGATACAACCATCTGATCCGTTCATCCAGTCAAATTCATACATTTCGCCTGTTGCACTTATTGTAAATACAAGTTTAGGACGTATAACAACTTTTTTACCAGGAATTGTACGCATTTTTAATGTAAATGCAAGATATTCTTCAGGGTTTAGTATTGGATCTCCAGTTGGGTCAAATGCTCCGCCCTTACCGTAGATGCCAGCACCTTCGTCGTTAAATAAAAACCAGTTTCCAGCAGGTTTGCCATCTTTGTTCAATGCACCTTTAAAAGGTACATTATAAGCAACAGCCCAGAAATTTTCGTCTTTAGGGGAGTTAATATATCCCATAGGGACATGTTCTCCGTTCTCGTTAACTCCAGTTTCCTCCTTTGACGGTTTAAATTTTGGAGGGTTTAATTTGTTGATATGAGCATAATAACTATCGTAATAAGCTATTGGGCTTGCTCCGCCTGGGCTCATTTCAATAACAGCTGCGCTTGCAGGTATAGCTGAGATAACGCCAACTATCATTGCTAGTGTACATATTAGACATACAATTTTTTTCATTGAAATCTTCCTTCCTAAAAATAAAATATACTAAGTGTGAACATTTGTCACAAAAAGCCAATTAAAGTGGTCTATCCTACAATTCCAGAACGCTCTACTGATTGTATGAACGATTTTTGTGAGAAAAGATATAGGATCAAAACCGGGAATATTGCAAGCAGATTACTCGTCGCATAAATAATGGAGTTGTAAGCACCTCTGTTTGCCAAAGAGACTACGGATAGCCCAGGTTTTACAACGTCTGAACCAATGTTGTAACCAAGGGAAGTTAGCGATTTTGCTAACGTTTGTGCATCACTATAGAATAATAGTGAGTATGAGTTTTCTCCCCACTGCCATACAAATGAGAACAAAAATACTGTTACCATTATCGGAATAGCACTTCTTAATGCTATAACGAAGAATGTTTTAAATGGTCCAGCTCCATCGATTGCAGCCGCCTCGTCAACATCAAGAGGAATGCCCTTGAAGAACTGACGCACCAAATAAATATACAATGCACATCGAGGGGCGACACCTGTTATTCCTAAAACGAAGAATGAGCCGAAATTATTAATAAGTCCCATAGCCTTAAGATTTAGATATAACGGTGTAAATGTCAACTGAATCGGAACAACCATGCAAACAACTACTAAGCCAAATAGTAAGCCATTCCATTTAAATGGAAAACGTGCAAAACCATAGCCTATAAATGTACATGAAATCATCTGAACCAGTGAAACTGCGCCACAAAATACTATTGAATTAAACAATAATTTAAAATAGTCTGTATAAATAATTGTATCTTTGTAGTTTGAAAGCGTGAAATGCTTTGGTATTGCTTTAACTGTGCTGTCATAAAGGTCTGTTGGCTGCATGAACGATATAGAGATTTTTGTTAATAACGGGTATATGATTACAAAACAAACACCGATTATAAAAACAGTTCTCAGTATAGACATAAGCAAGCCTTTTATCTTCTTTGGTGTAAACATTCTTTGAAGTGGACTTTTTGGTGCGCTTTTAATATTAGTCATAGTAGAACACCTTCTTCGATAAGAATGCGAAGATTAAGCCCAACACTACAAATACTATTAAGCAGTATATCCACGCTGCAGATGAAGCCAAACCGAAGTTTTTAAGCCCCATCACATCGCCTTTAATTTTCTCCATAAACATGTTACTCGGATTGGTAAATGAATCGATTATCGTATAAACCAAATTCAGTAAGATGTAGGAGCCCATCATTGGGAATGTGATTTTCCAGAAATTAACCCAGCTAGTTGCACCCTCTATACTAGAAGATTCATAAATTGATGGAGAAATTGTATTAAGTCCACCTATGAATATTACAATTTGCAAACCAGAGCGAATGATAATGTTATAAACACGATCTATTGCCTGTTGAACAAACGCCATCGCTTGAGGCGGAAGGCTGTTTGCAAAAAGAGTTTGTATGAAGGTTTCTGATGAAAGTGCTGACGTTGTTACATCAGCCGCCGCAGAAGTACTACGACTCATTACCATGTTCAAAACGTTGTTAGTAGCTTCATTACTTACCATTAAAACGCCTGTTGATAAAATTACTGGTAAGAAGAATACCATACGAGCTGCTGCTCTTCCTTTGAAATTTGAACTTAAAATAAGTGCAACAAAGAAACTGAACGGCAAAATAACAACAGTATCCCACAAAACGCCTTTAAGTGAATCAAACAATAGTACACGATATTGTACATCTTCTAAAAATAGAAAACGAAAATGTTCAATACCTTGAGGTATAACGTCATAGCCGGACTGAGTCAACTGAATATCACTAAACGCAAAATAGCACGATTGCACAAGTGAGAGGAGCATAAATGCTACGAAGCCTAAAAGAAACGGAGCAATAAACCAGTACCCTACATTATATTTACGCTCCATCAAGCCATGCCTTTTGTTAAGCTTTCTATCTTGTCTGTTCATTTACTCACTCTCCCTTCTCATTACTTTTTGAATTTAAGTAACCATTTGCCGGAACTTTTGCTCCGTCAATAGTAACTTCTTCGTTTGTGTAGTTTACAAAAATTGTGTCGCCTTTTTCATATGTAACTTTGACAACTCCATTTTGGACATTTGCGTAATCTACCATTTTCTGTCCGTATACTGGAGCAAGTGCTTTTGAAACAGTGTTAGATGCTTCTATTACACGTGAACGGATTGAATCATAATTAACAGCATAAAGGCTATTAAATGATGATGTTTTTAACACGCTGTTATCAGCAGCAATTGATTGAAAATAAACAGCAGAACCAGTTTCAATACAATTTAGGACATAGCGTACATCGTCAACACTGTCTGCAAGTGGAGGAGCTGTGTAAGATACTGCACCAGATAAAATCATTTGCGTGAATGGCACAGAATTAGCAAACATTGGATGTTGATTTGCACTCATACTTAAGTTTAGAAGGTGTTCCATCGAAGAAATAACATATTGGTTAGCACCTTGTGTAATTGATTTTATGCCCTTTTCCTTTGTACCGGATAAAAGTTTAGTAATTGTATCTTTTGTTGCATTTCTTGATGCAAATTCTGTTGACGAGAAGTCAGATGATAAATCTGATCCAACATATGAAAGAGAAGTAGTGTCAACTCCCTCTTCTTTAAGACCAGTCAAAAATGAATCTGCATAGCTTAACGTTCTTGAATTTTTTAGCAAGAAACCAAACGGTGCTTTTTTGTCAACAAAGAAGTTTGATATGTTGTAAGTTGGCTTTCCTGCGGCTTCACGTATAATTTTACGTGCAGTGTCGCTACTTGTGGAAAAACCATCAAATGCTTTATCATTGTAAACATATTGGAAATCGGCATCAGGATAAAACTCAATGTTGCTATCCTTAAATCCTGTAAGCATAGCCTGGAAATCCTTACTTCCTCCAAGTTTACTTTCAAATCTAACTTTATTAAACGGTTTACTGCGAAGTCCGCCTTTTGTCCAACCAGAATATCTAACAACAGGACTAACTCCCGGTAAATCACTTTGCATCTTCTTTGCCATCTCCAACGCTTGAGTATAAGTTGTAAGTGGCTTGATAACGGTATATGGAATACCAACAAAATGTGCTGTATCATCAACAGCGCCTAGCATATTAACAGCTATAGGTAATTTGTTAGTTTTACCATCTGTAATAACTCCAAGTTTAAGCAAATCATTGCGGTAGCTTTGTGCGATATCTGTCCAGCTTGGATTTTTCTTTTGAATGAAAGTGTACGAAGCTGTGATTGGATCGTGAATTGAAAAGTCAGCATATGATTTAACGTCCGACTTATCAGTTGGCAATAATTTTACTGTTGTGTAATTCAAAAGCTTGCTTTCAAATGAAACAGAGCCAACCATTGATTCAGCAGTACGAGGATTAGCAGAAAGAGAAGTAGTTGCGTCCCCTTCTAACATAGTTGCGTACATTGCTCCATCTGGGTTATAAAGTCCATACATAGGCATGGATAACGAATGCTTTGTTGAAGATTTAGTTTGCGTACTTAAAGCTGCATCCTCACCATAGAATGATTCCTTATAAACAGGAGTTTTAGATGCCATAACTTTTGATATGTCAACAACTGCGCCTGATCCATCAGGGAACAGAGCTTTTGTTGTATCCATGCCATTAGCAGTACTCCAATATGGGAAAAGCATGATTGATTCTAGCTTTATGTTACCAATAACTTCAATTGCCTTTGTATCAACTTTTGCCACAAAGCGTCCATCTTCAAGAGTGTATGAAACAGGAATTGTGAAGTTACCTGACGATTTTTCAGGATCAACATACCCAACTTCTAACTGATCATTCTCTCTATCTTCCTCTGTGTAATTGATTTTTTCAAAAACAGCTATGATTCTATCCTTTTGCAATTGTGAAATACCATTGGTAATTGCACGGATTTTCTTTAATTCAGGCAAAGCTGTAAATTTTTCTTCCAAAGATTTCTTAGTAATAGGATCGCTTAATTTATCAGAATCTATGTCCGCATAAACACGTGTCATAGTACTTAATTCTTCTTTGGAGAGTCCTTTTGTTAATTCCTCAAATCGCTTTACCGATAATGCTTGTGGATAAATTGGTTTACGTATAATTTGTCCAAATAAATATTCAACACGTATTCCGTTTGTGATGTTTTCAACCTTAAACTGACCTTTTCCTACTGATTCAGCAAAAGAAGTATATGGTTTAAATGATTCTCCGGCATCAATAACGTTAACAATAATTTGAGATGAATAATTATTTAGTTGCTCAGCTGAAAGGTCTAAACGATTTTGTGGGTTTGAAAACCAAATGTTTCCATCAGGTAGTTCCACCGCAAATTCGCCTGTTTTTTCGTGGAAATAAAGTTTTGTGCCATTTTGTTCAGCAACAACTTTCATGTTTCCAACGCCTAACATTTCAGGCTTTTGTTCAAGAAGTTGATTCGTAGAAGGCCAATCCTGCACCTTCTGATATGACATCGGTGTATACAATGACACTTTATCTCCAGTGCAACCTGTCATCGTAACAATAAGGCATGCGACGCACGCTAACACCGATATCCTTTTAATAAATCTGTGTGTCATTGGCTCACATCCTTAACTTAATTTCTGTAATAACACTTGTAATATAACCTATTAACTGATCCATAACGCTTGCAAAAAGCAAAGCTAGGAAAACAATAAATACCATACCAATAAGTGTTAAAATGAGTGCAAAAACTGTTCTAAGTACCGTAAATTGGTGAATTGTCAGCATACCCATAAACAAAAGCAATCCTGTTAGGAAAACTCCTATGTACATTATAATAGAAAGGAAAGTTTGTTCATCTTGTGCTAACCAGCGGCTTAAAATTACGTTTAAGAAAGTAGTAGCAGTAAGCGGAACAGTTGCATAAACTGTTGCCATAAAGATATCAATAAATCTACCGCAACCATCCATCAAAACCGTTATCGACCAATTGGCAACGCACCATAAAACAACTGGTACTAAAACATTTGCTATCGTCCACAAAACGTTAAAATCCCGTGGGTCTGTTTCAGTGAAAATAAAACCTGTGTAAGATTCTTTGCAAATAAAAGATGCTACTAAAGCTACCAGTAAGACAAAACACGAAATTAAATTTCCTGCATTTTCAAAACGGATTCGATAGAAACCATCAATTGGATGAGATAGTACATATAGTGAATATTTAATTCCAGCTAAAGTTTTCTTCACTCTCTGCTACCTCCTCTTTTTTCACGACGTTTACGCATATATTTGAAAACTGCAAATATTGCAGCAACCAAAGTTGCAATAACAATAACAATAACAGCAATCGGGATTATATATTTTGCGGAAACCTGATTGCGATATTGCTTATATGCCTTTGAATAACCATCACGATTATTACTGTTTTTATAATAGAACATAGCAGCCTTGTAGTCTTTATCAGAGTAGGCTTTCTTGCCAAGTCCATTATAAGCTAGGTCATAGTTAGCGTTTGCATCAAGAACTTTTTCCCAATATTCAGCAGCCTTTGTATATTCACCGTTATCTTCGCAATAGGCAGCTTGATCTAACAATTTTGCAAACTCCGTTTTTTCATAAAGAGAAATTGAGCTTGTTGCTGTGTCAAGTAAGAATATTTTGTCGTTGTATTGAGCAATAGAAACTGGTGTATCTGTTCCACCTACTGAAACGTCAGGTCCGGAAAACGCATAAAGTAAATAGCCTTCCGAATTGTAAGTGAACATATGATTTCTCTTACTATCAAGTAAAGTGAAACTTCCGTTTGGACCGCAAGCGATATCAACTATCCTTGAAATACCAGATTGGTCGTCGCCCTTAACGAGCTGTAAATCTAATATATCTGCATCTCCAACAACAGGAACATATCCTTTACGTCTAAGTATGTCAGTACCATTTGTATTAAGTCGTCTAACGAGTGAACTTTCTTCAGTTCCTTTACCGGATTTTATTTCTCCGATAACAGTATCAACATCTTTTGATGCCGACGTTGCGTAAATAAATCCACGATCATCAATCATGATATTACTGTACTCAACTGGAACAAAGGCATTCATACGTTTTAACATTGCTTCATTTGAAAATTTTCTCCAGAATATATCCATTGCACTAGCATGAACTTTACCTGCTGCCATGAATCCGTTAAATTTTCCATCCGGATCAAAAACAACAATACCTTCGTTAACATTCTGTGCAACAACATGTATACGTCCTGCATCGTTAACTACTAGGTGTCCTGGTGTGTATTTTTCAATGAAACCAATATTTTCAGATAGAATAGCACTATCTTCAACTTTTGGTGGTGGAATTATTCTAACTTGTGTGAAATCTGTATTGAGCTGGATAATGTTTTTAGAGCCACTATCTGCAATATAAACTTCGTCTTTTGGAGTTACAAAAACTCCGGTTGGTTTTTGGAATTTGACAAATTCGCCCTTATCATCTGTATAGCCAAGCCACGATTTTTCAAGCTTTAAGTTTTCATCCAATTGATATACGGCATTTGACGTCTCGTCCTGACCGCTTACTGCTACAAAAACAGTTCCTTTTGGAGTAACAAATATATCATTTGCTATTTCAAAATCCGGGATTCCCAAATCTTTTCCGGTTACACGCTGTTCAAGTGTATAAGGTGCAGGACAATGCACTGTTTTGCCATAATAATCAAATGTGTAGCTCTTAAATGCGGAGCTCGACGAATTATTCGTTTCAGCCGCCATTGCCATAATCGGCGTTACTAACAACAGAACAATCGTAATAAGAGCAAGACATTTCTTTTTCATGTGGTTGCCTCCCTTTTGCACGGCAAGCGCGCTTACTCTTTAATACCTGATGAACCCATAGTGTCCAAGATATTGGTCTGCGTAAATATGAATACGCTGATTGGAACAATCATCAGCACAACGCTGACTGCAGCTCCGGCGCCCGCACGAGCAATACCTCCTGATGTAATTTGACCCAGTGCGAAAGCCAAAGGCTTTAGTTCTTCACTGCGAATTAATGTACCGCCTGTTGAATTCCACAAGCCCTGTGCTGCGAAAATAATCAATGTTAGCCATGCTGGTTTTACCATAGGCATAACCATGCGGAAGAACAATGAAAGCTCGCCTGCGCCATCAATTTTTGCGGCTTCAAGAATTGTGTCATGAACACTTCCCATAAACTGTTTCATTAAGAAAAGTCCCAAAGTTGAACCTACAGCCGGCAAAATTAATGCTGCGTGTGTATTTACTAGGTGTAACTGCGACATGATTATAAAACTTGGAATTGCAGTTACTGTGCCATTAAATAAAAGTGCAAAAGTAACCAAACTAAAGAATGGTTTAGCACCGTAAAAATCATGCTTTTCAAGTACATATGCTGCCATTGAAGCTAGGATAACGTGCAATGCCGTACCAACAATTGTTATGAAAACAGTGTTGAAAATATAACGGGACATTGGCACCCATGAGTTGCTCATTAAAGTTCCCAAATCACGGAAGTTATCAAAGGTTGGATTTCTTACAAGAAACCTTGGTGGATATAAGAACAATTCGTCAAGTGGCTTAAATGCATTGGAAATGGAATAAACCATTGGCATTACCATGAAAAAGCCTAATATCGAAAGAACAAGGATATTTATTAAATCTCCAGCAACGCTTCGGTTGCTTTTAACCCCCAATAAACGACGGAAGAAACGATGTATTCGAGCAAAAAAACTAAATCCTGCTTGTTCGGCTTCTCGCCATTCGATCACAGAGTTTACACTCTGTCCCTGCGATTGTCGTTTTAGTTTTGACATATAACACTGACCGCCCTTTCTGCATCATTACTTTCCTACTCTTGACAAGAGCTTATTAATAAGCAATCGTGCAAGGTACATCATAGCAAACAAGACGACCGCCATTGCCGAAGCATAGCCGAGTTCAAATCTTGCATAACCAACGTCGTTCATATAGTTAACGATGGTTGTTGCTACGTTGTTTGTTGAAGGATATCCAGCTAACGTTGAGGTTACATCACCAATTGAGAAAGCACCAGTTATGCTCATGATTGCTCCGAACATTAACTGCGGTTTTAACATTGGTAAAGTAATATACCAAAGTTCCTGCCACCGGTTTTGAACACCGTCAAGCGCTCCCGCTTCATAGTACTGGTTGTCGATATTTTTAAATCCGGCAACGAACGACAAGAATCCGGCGCCCATACTACTCCACAAGACGCATATCATAATGACAGGCTTAATGTAGGTTGGATCGGTAAGCCAGGCTATTGGCTGCTGTATTAACCCCAATTTGTATAAAAATCCATTTACATATCCATAAATATCACCGGAAAACAGGATTGTAAATATAACATATACAGAGCCTGCAAGGGATGGTGCATAGAACAAAAGCACAAAAAGTGTTCTAAGTCCTGAGCCTAATTCGTTAATTAACCAGGCTGCTACGAATGATAAAATATATCCCGCCGGACCTGTAATCAAAGCAAACACCAATGTATTTTGTAGTGCTGTCAAAAACAGCTCATCACGGCTGAAAAGTCTTATGAAGTTTGCAAGTCCTACCCAGCGTGTTGGCTCAAAAATGTTGTTGTATGTAAAGCTGTAGAAAACCGCGGTGAATATTGGTAATACAGTAAACGTTATGAATAATATTGCGAATGGCAATAAAAATAAATAGGATATTCTGTCTGCCCATATTTTTTTTATAACACGGCGAAAAGGCGATATTTCTGAGCTTCTTAGCTTACTAGTCACATAAATTCCTCCTTTTATTTAGTGGGCAGTTTAAATTCCGTACGTTTGCTTAAAATTTCACCATCAATGACACTTGCATAATAAAGCAATGAGTCACGAGGCTCTTCTGCTGCTGCATCAACACATGTTGAACGGAATGCGTTGTTAATGTAACGAGGTGTGTAATATCCACCTGGAACTTCAGGTATACGCTTTAACCATTTTGCTTGATTATCAATATTTGCGATTTCATCTGTAGACCAAGCAAGTGCATGGAAAGCCTCTACGTTTGCGGAAGGATAACGAGCTGAAGTACCTAGTAAACCTTCTATTTCACGAGCAAAATGCGACTGAGTATCTGCTTGTGTCCACCATTTTATAAAGTCCCAGCTAGCATCTGTGTCTTTAGCCGAAGCTAAAACCATAACGCCTGAAGCCGAACCTTGAACTGAAAAATCAACTGTTCCATCTTTACGTTTTGTGCCTGGAACTGGTCCGAAATTCCATAGTCCTTTAATTTCAGGAGCAGAAACTGCTAATTGATTGTACAATGATAAATCAGCTACAACTAGTGGAGATTCACCTGTACGGAAACGGTTTGATGAGTTAAACTGTGTTGGTAAACCATATTCTGTATAAAGACTAGTCCAGAATGAGAAAGCCTCAACTGCAACTTCGTCACTTAATGCAGAGGAAATTCCATTATCATTGTAGAATTTACCGCCATTTTGGAATAAAAGCATTGCATATGTGCTAAGTCCTGATCCACCAGGGTTTGCACCTGTTTCCATCAAAAATGACATGTTTTTTTGCTGTAAAATTGGTAAGTACGCAATAACATCGTCCCAAGTCCATGGGTTTTCGATTGTTGGTGGTTTTATACCAAGTTGAGCTAAAATGTCTTCTCTATAGAAAAGAAGTGGGAATGTTTCTTGCTCCGGAACAGCATAAAGCGATCCGTTAAATCTCATTTGGTCACTAGCTCCTGGACGAAAACGTTCCAAAATCTTGTCAACTTCTTCTTTAGGAGCAATATCATAAATGTTTTTGGTTGCTTTTCTTAAACCGTAGTCAACAGCTGTAGAAGCTGCGGCGTTTAGTAGAACATCTGCCCCACTACCCGCTGCTACAGAAGGTAAGAGCGTTCCTGCATCAACAATTTGAAGTTTAACTCCAACATGCTTGCCATATCTTTCTTTTGTGAAAGGCATATAGAAAGACTGAATTTGTTGATTTAAGATATTTGCTTGGTCACGACCTGTTGTCATCCAAACAGTAATAGAAGTTTCAGAGTTTGAAGTATCAGTCGTAACACTATTGTAATCTTCAACAAAAGAACTGAAGAATAATTTTATTGAATATAACATTCTTTCAAAGAAATTTGCATCAGCTTTTGGCATTGCCGAACCCGGAATAGCAACATCAATATAGTCAACGTCAAGTGGACGACTTCTTGCTGTCATCGCCCAATCAGTTAATGATGCAACGTTATCTTTTAAAGAACTGAATTTTTTTGGAATAGATGCTGGCTTGTCATAGAAAAGTTCAAGCTGCTCAGCAATTCGATTTAAAGCAGAAAGTTCACTACCGTTTTTACCGGTAACTTCTTTTACTTGTTTTGCTATTGCACGTATGTTTGCAGCTTCTGCGCCAATTTGCTTGATAGTTTCAGGTACTTGCTTTTCAAGATAATAGTCACGTAATTCATCTGGTGCAGATCCCATTATCATAAGTAAATCACGGTATACACCATTTAATACAACAACGCTTTCTTGAGTTTTAGCTAGAATTTCTCCTAAATCTCCCAAGGTTGCAGCTAGTGAAATCGTGTATGTCTTACCTTTTTCAAAGTAAAATTTACAAGCTTCTCCATCAACAGAAATTGGTTGCATTTGCCAATCACGAGTGTAAGTAAAATGAATGTCTTCTGCCTCTTTAAAAGGAACTTCCCCATTAATTCTTAATTTTCTTGAGGAATAAAATCCTTGTGTGTAATTCTGTCGTGTTCTCATGCGAATTTCATACATTCCTGAATCTTGCGGTGTGAAATCCCACGCAACTTCAGTTCCTGGAGCTGCCCAGTTTGTTCCACCCATCATGTTTAAGCTAATTTTAGCTCCTTTGTTAGGGAAAGTCTGTGGTGAAATACGATCAGCTTCAGCAGCTAATGTAATATTGTTTTTCCATGTTGCATCTTCTGCTTGTATGTCAGGATATTCAGCTGTACCATCAGGCTTTCCTTTATATAAAGAGGTATATTCTTTATATGATGGAATTTCATCCGGTTTTACAAAAATTATTTTATGTAAACGCACATTTTCGCGCGCAACTGTCAATTCAAATGTGTTAGTATCTTCTAATTTAAAAAGAAGAGGTGAAGTATAAAAACCAGCAGAATCAGTGATTTTGTGATTTAACCAGCCTCTTTTATCAAACCCAATCTCCTCTTGAGACGGACGTATATCATTGCCATTTGCATCTTCAGCAATTTTTTCGCCCTTATCTTTCCATCTACGTGGAAGTGTTACACCATACGCCTCTTTAAAAGGATATTCTCCTTGCAACTTAAGTTGCAATTCTACGTCTTGAGTACGTCCAGGTAACGGGTCATATTCAAGGTATAAATAATACATTCCCGGCGTTGCGTTGAAATTAGCCGTGATTGTTTTTCCTTCATTAACAGTAATTGCATCATCAGCCATAGCCGTATCGCCTGAAACTGATGATAATGGTATCTCAACAGGGGCAATCGTACCTTCAGGTACGTAATCCACCTTGATATTATTCGTAGTTAAAAATTCAGCATATGTTTGAGCATCTGCAATATCGATTGCTTCGCTCTTGACTTCCTGCGGTTGCCCAGTCTTTGTTTCATCTGCGTGAGCAATCGGAATAGAAGTACAAAGCAGAGCTAAAATCATTGTTACAGCTAGCCATCTACGCATTGCACGCACCCCTTACCTAATTACTTTATTAACAATACCGCCTAAAAAGGCAGTATTGTTAATATAAGCTTAAAAATTATTGATTTTGTTATTTAGACAACGCAGCCATATAAGCACTGTCTTGAATAATTGCTTCCATTTGAGGATATTTTGCATCTAGAATAGCCTTTGGTGTATCTTGGCCTTCAGTAACTGCAATTACCATGCCAGAGTATATTTCCTGTAAACCAATCTTAGCTAACATCATTGACTTAATTCTGTTTTTAGAAATAATATCAGTATAAACAGCTACAGAAGCTTCATCAATGAATAATTCTTCACCACGAGCCTTTGCAGTTTCTTCTACAGTTTTTGTTTCGTCAGGTAAATAAAGTGAAGCATAAACTTGAAGTGCAGCTTTTGCTTGCTCATCTTTAGCGCCTGTTGGAATAAATGTTATATTACTTGCAGCAGAAGAAGGGTCAATAAAATCAACTCCAGCACTGTTAGGGAATTGTGTAAGTGCATATTCTGGGGTTAAACCTTTGTCTTCAATGTAGTCACGCATAAATTCAACGCACCATTCTTCGCATTGAACCATACCAACTGTTCCTGCAACTAGACCTTGGTAAGCTTCGTCCCAGCCCCAACGAGTGTTAATAGATTTATCAGTGTTTACCATTCTTTCAAACAAGTTGATAGCCTCTAAAGCTTTTTCTTCTTGTAAGCCAAGTTTAGGTGGAGTTTGAGTGTAATCAATCATTTTGCCGCCATTTGCCATAACCATGCCACCCATTGATAAAGGAATGTTGGTCGATGCAAATCCGTATTGTGTAACTCTACCAGATGCAGATTTCTTAGTTAGTTTACTTGCATAATCTGCAAACGTATTAAGGTCCCACTTGCCACCCTCTGCTATAAGAACGTTCGGATCTTTTAATTCAGCCTCTTTGAACATGCGTGTATTATAAAGAAGCCCATACTGTAATGTACGTGGCGCACGATCAAAACCATATATCTTATCGCCATACGTCATATCTTCTAAACAAGCCTTGTTCCAAGTGCCATCATTAAAATCAATGTTTAATTCTTTTGCAAGAGGAGCAACATCTCGAAGAGCATTACCCTTTAGCCAATCACAAATGTACCAAGTGAATCCAAACATTAAATCACCATATGGTTCACCACTCATACAATTTACAACCATACCATCCCAATATGTTCCTGCCTCAACAAGCTTATGCTCAACTTTTACGCCAAGTTCTTCTTGAGTTTTTGCAAGTCTCTCAATGTAACGATCATTAGCTAAAGAAATACCCGGCTCCAATTTTTTTTCAAAAGGTGATGCAATTGTAACTGTAACACCTTCTAAATTATTAGCCTTTTTCTTATTGTTAGGTTTGCAAGATGCCATGCACCCAACAACCATTGCTGTTGCCAGCAAGGTTGTTAGAGTTCTTGTAATAATTTTACTTATTTTCATATGAATCTCCCAAATAACATGATACACATCAAGTGTTATTGACATTAATTAAGTTTCTGGTTGTTTAAATTACTTGGACATTTCTGCCATGTAAGCACTATCTTGAATCATTGTTTCCATTTGAGGATATTTTGCATCTAGAATAGCCTTTGGTGTATCTTGACCTTCAGTTATTGCTAAAACAAGGCCTTTGTAGATTTCATCAAGTCCTATTTTTGCAAGCATTTCAGACTGAATTCTATTTTTAGAAATAATGTCAGTATAAACAGCTACAGAAGCTTCGTCAATGAATAATTCTTCGCCACGAGCCTTTGCAGTTTCTTCTATAGTTTTTGTTTCGTCAGGTAAATAAAGTGAAGCATAAACTTGAAGTGCAGCTTTTGCTTGCTCATCTTTAGCGCCTGTTGGAATAAATGTTATATTACTTGCAGCAGAAGAAGGGTCAATAAAATCAACTCCAGCACTGTTAGGGAATTGTGTAAGTGCATATTCTGGGGTTAAACCTTTGTCTTCAATGTAGTCACGCATAAATTCAACGCACCATTCTTCGCATTGAACCATACCAACTGTTCCTGCAACTAGACCTTGGTAAGCTTCGTCCCAGCCCCAACGAGTGTTAATAGATTTATCAGTGTTTACCATTCTTTCAAACAAGTTGATAGCTTCTAGAGCTTTTTCTTCTTGCATGCCAAGTTTAGGTGGTGTTTGAGTGTAGTCAATCAATTTACCGCCATTTGCCATAACCATACCACCCATTGATAAGCTGATATTAGTTGATGCAAATCCGTATTGTGAAACACGTCCGGAAGCTGATTTCTTAGTTAATTTACGTGCATATTCAGAGAAAGTGTTAAGATCCCATTTGCCGCCTTCAGCAATAAGTACATTAGGGTCTTTTAATTCAGCTTCTTTGAATAAACGTGTGTTGTAAAGTAAACCATATTGTAGTGTTCTTGGTGAACGGTCAAAACCGTATATTTTACTACCATATGTCATATCCTCTAAACAGATTTTGCTCCAAGTACCATCTGTAAAGTCGATACCTAATTCTTTTGCAAGTGGTGCAACATCACGAAGAGCATTTCCTTTAATCCAGTCGCAAACGTACCAAGCAGGACCAACTAAAAGATCGCCATAAGGCTCACCGCTCATACAGCTAACAACCATACCGTCCCAATATTCACCGGCATTGATTAATTTGTGTTCTACTGTTACGCCAAGTTCTTCTTGAGTTTTTGCAAGTCTTTCGATATAGCGATCGTTTGCATCTGAAAGACCAGGCTCCAATTTCTTTTCAAAAGGTGAAGCGATTTTAACTGTAACGCCCTCTAATTTGGTTTTTCCAGTAGGACCTTTTTTACAAGATGCCATACCCCCAACAACCATTGCTGCTGCCAACAGTGTTGTTAGAATTCTAGTGATAATTTTACTCGTTTTCATATGTAACCTCCTAAATAAATAATAATATGACCTAAGCAATGAGCAATTTTTATGTGCGTGCTATCAATGCCTTTTCCCAAAAATAATGTTACTGTGGCTTTCTGTGGACTTTTCTGTAGTCCGTCGGAGTGAATCCTGTATATCTTTTAAACAGCCTAACAAAATGCGATATTGTAAAAAAACCGCATTCTTCGGATATTTCAATTATCTTTCCTGTTTCATTTTCTAAAAGCGATTTAGCTTTTTCGATTCGCAAACAATTTAAATATTCAATCGGAGAAGCATTCATTGCTTTTTTGAAAACGCTACTAAAATTCGGTACGCTCATATTTGCTATTCTTGCAAGCTCAGAAAGTGTCATTGGCGTACTATAATACTGATGAATGTGTTCTAAAGCAGCGCCAATCCTCTTTTTGTAGGATATTCCTGAATAAACTTCATTCATGCCCTGTACTAAAGCATCTTGATACATTGTAGCTAAAAGGCGCCAGATTCCAGCATATGCGTTAGCATCAGCACTAGGACTCATATCATCGCATAAAAGCAGAAGATTAAGCATGCACTGATTCATTGCAAATGAGGCATCTTCGTTTGGCGTAAATGGCAATTTCATATCACGATGGTATAAAAGCACGCTTTCAATTCGCTGTGTAATCGACCAAACTGCAGCATTTTCAATAATAATCTTTGGAAAAAAAAGAACAACCAATTTTAAAAGTTGGTTTCCAGATGCAAATATTTCCTCAACGTTATTACTGATAAACCAGCCTCCACGCTTGATTGGAAAGGATTGACCATTTAGCGTTATTTCGCCCGAGCCATCTCGAACTTGCACTATAATGTAGTCGTTGCCAGTTTTGGTGAGTTCACTTTGCTCGGCCAGATTAATTTTCTTTTGTGCTATTTCTAAAAACCTAATGTAGTAAAAACGCATAGTTTCAAGTTCCTTAATCAATAAGCAGTTATCTCTTCAACAAAATAAACAAATCTACTGCCAAATCTTTTACATTACAAACAAAGGTAAATGCTTTTTTAGTGATTATATTCAAAAATCCATCACAACATGTACACCTTTTAACAGAATTTTAACAGTTTATTGCTAGCTATTCCACCTCTATCTTATGAAATAAACACGCCTATCTTATCAATTTTCAATAATCTATTAAAAGAGGTCGTTTTAGAGCGTTTTATGGCTTATTTTTAGATATGCTGTTAGTAAAAATAGCTAAAATGCACTGTACTTTTTGTGATTTATGATAATTGCTTGTTTAGAATGATGAAAGAAATCGGTTTCTCTTTTTGGAAAAAACAACACAATCTTATTGGAAAACTTACTCAAAACATATGTTGCAAAGCTTTTAAAAACGTCTTAATTTTAAATCTACAAAAAGCACAAAGTAAAAAATAAGATTTTATCAATGTGCTTTTATATAGATAGTTGAAACTGCAATTTTAGCAGTTTTCACATTATAGTTTGAGTGTAGTATCTTTAGAAATAATGCTCGGCTTACATATATTCTTTTTCTTTTTTCAACATTCTAAAGAACGCATCTGCATGGTGAACGGCAAGTCCAGTACGAGGAGCCCCATATGAAAGAACTAAGTCACGCAACTTATCAAATTCTTCTATCATGTAACGTGCTCCGCCACGATAATCATATGTAATAGTAGCCTCTGTTCCCATTTTCGAAGATGGGCTAGTTTCAGCTCCAACTAATACATTACAATTGTTTTTCACAGACCACTGCATTTCATTGGAGTTTTCAGCTGTCATAGCCTCTTCCCATTGTCCTTTTGCACTGTTGCGATACGCCATAACCGTTAAGTTATCAACAGTTTGTGTTAAATAATCCATATACTGAATTGGTTTATTGTCAATCATTATCATTTGGTCGTCTTTTGTCCAACCGTTAATATCATATTGCAAAACAAGTCCTGCATCGTCGCACTGCATTTTTGTACGATGGAAAAAATCGGCTGACATTTGATATCTTCTGTCGCTTTCTTCTTTTTTGCGTGCAGGGTCATTAAGAGTTGCTTCCAAGTCAAGATGTAAACCTGCAACTTTTTCATCGTCACTTTGTGCATTAGCATTAATTTGACCTATTCTTCTGATAAATCCTAATACTTGCGTATTATCCGGCTCCATCCATGACAAAGCAGCAGGTCCGCCTGTGCCTTCAAGAGCATAGACTTTAATTCCATATTTAGAGCATTTTTTAATAAATCCACGGAGTTTCATTTCAGAAAACTTACCTGTTTCTTCGCCTAATCTTTCAATTGATGAGGCTGTTTGCATTAGTGATAGCATACTAAGATATACTTCGTTGATACGATTTTGTATCATAATGTCAAGCAACATATCGCAAGTGATTCCTGCCTCTGTTGATGGTTCAAATAAAATATTAGTATCCCAACACCAAAGTCCAAATGTAAG
>JAVWHI010000007.1:18510-22939 GCA_036640155.1 Oscillospiraceae bacterium
TGTAAGTGGATCATCATCACTTCTTCTGAAAGTAACTTTTGGCAAATCACCATATAAGCTACCAGGTACAAAATTAGGGTCTCCTGGGTCAACAGCTTCCAACGAAGTGGTAGTGAGGTTTTGTGTTGGTTCATATGTCATTTTTTTATGTTCATACTGGTACTGCGTTGATGTTGGATAATTTGCAGGCTTTGGCTCTTCTTTTGGTTTTTTATTGCAAGAGACTAGAGAAAAAAGCATTACAGCGACTAAAACAATAGATATAACTCGTTTCATATTCATTTCCTTTCCAATTTGCGGCACACTACTTTGTATAGTAGCACCTAATGTTTTTTATATCGAATGGTGATGCGGTTTTCGTTATTTGAAGCGTAATTTCGTTAGTTTTAACAGTTGGGAATGTACAGATTGCTTTGTGAGCAATTGTAAGTCCATTGTAAATTATATTGTCCCCTGCCCAAAGTTTAAACTCACGTACTGTGCCGCCACATGACATATCTTCCATAATGACAACTGTATCAATTAAATGACGAGTATCTGCCTCAATTTTAAAATGTGTGTCATCAATTCTTATTATATTACAAAAGTCGTCAATTGGTGACGAAAAACGACGTTTTATTTCGCTAGAAAACTTGCGTAACACGTCCACATCAAGACTAGGTAAAATTCCTTTACATGTCGGTCCTATATTAAGTAAGAAATTTGCTCCTCTACCTACAGACATCATATAAAGTCCTACTAATTCATCGACCTCGTAAACAGTATCATCATTTTTTTCACAATCAAACCAAGTGCTTCTCATATTAGTGTCGCACTCGCCAGGCAAAAATGAATCGTTTACTACATTTATATTTGGTAATGGAGCATATCCGTCCTCGTTACCTATCCAACGAACATCAGGTTTTCCCTCACCAAACACTAATATGTTAGGCTGCATTTCATGTATTTTTATAAAAATGCGATCCCAATCATACTCATGTCCGCCAGAGCCATTGCCATCAAACCACAAATAGTCGATTACGCCATAGTTTGTGAGTAATTCACTTAACTGATTAATGAAATAGTCATCGTAATCCTTGCCATTTTGAAATGCTGCAACTGCTTTATTACCCCATTGTGCAGGTGAGTAATAAAGTCCGACTTTCATGTCATACTTATGGCATGCATCAACATATTCACGCACTACATCGCCTTTTCCATTTTTCCATGGAGTGTTTTTTACAGAAAATTCAGTATATTTTGACGGCCAATTTGCAAATCCATCATGATGTTTGGCGGTTAAGATAGCATATTTTGCGCCAGCATTTTTAAATTCACGTATCCATTGTTCGCAGTCAAGCTCGGTTGGATTAAATTCTGAAAGAGACATTTCCTTGCCGTCCCAATCCTTATGTCCCAAAAAGCAACTTCTAATACCAAAATGAAAAAAAGCTCCAAACTCCCAATCCATAAACTCAAGCTGTTGTTTCTTAATCTTCATACTTCAAGCGTTGCCGCCCCTGTCACCGCCTTCGATTTTATTCACTCATAATTATATAACAGATTTATAATTATAGTGGAATTTAGCCAAAATGTCAACAATAAATTTAAAAAATATGTCACACTATAAAACACAGTATAATATTGCATTTTATGCTTGACAATAAGTATAAGCATGTTGTATACTAATTAAGTTATAGGTAAAATTACATTTAAATGCGACTGTGGTGGAATCGGCAGACACGCCAGCTTGAGGGGCTGGTGGTAGCAATACCGTGCAAGTTCAAGTCTTGTCAGTCGCACCAGCGTTACGCTAGGCTCAATTTATTTTGTGTCTAGCCTTTTTTATTGTACTTATAAAGTAATAAACTTGTATACTACTATTTTTGATTGTGCTAAACCGTAAAAAAGCAAATCCAAAAGAAAAGTTTGTAATCGGCTTATTCCGAAACTGCGATTGTAAATTCGTGGCGGTGCTAGTGTCTTGACTTATTATAAACAACACACCCTTTATATAGAAGCAAATGAAAAAAGCATGTTGTAACTACTTCAAAGTTTGCACTAATAAAAGCAGTTAGGATTGTTCCTATTAATTAAACTATTTTAATTTGAAAATGTATTCATACGAAAAAACCAAATGCCTTTAGAATTCTTTTCTCAAATCTAGCCCTAAAGATAAAACAGATACATACATTAAAAACTATTAAAAGTTGCAACTGGTCATTTAAAGTCAGTTGCAACTTTTTTTAAAAATATCAAAAACAAAAAAATAATGCTGAACCCACAATTTATTGGATTCAGCATTATACTGTAAACAGTTGACGGAAAAGATGCCGCTGATTTAATAGACAAAAATGTTCAGAAGTCGTACTTTTACATTTTTTCATTGCATTTTTAGCTTTTTACTCAATGCGTATCTGGACATCCATTTTTAAATGACATCATCTAAATCCTTGATATTAAAGGATTTATCGAAATAAAATGACGGTGCAAATTCTCACATTCCATTAGAAATGTTCAGAACTCATACCGTCGTTCAGATGGAAAAGATGCCACTAATTCAATAGACAAAAATGTTCAGAAGTCGTACTTTTACATTTTTTCATTGCATTTTTAGCTTTTTACTCAATGCGTATCTGGACATCCATTTTTAAATGACATCATCTAAATCCTTGATATTAAAGGATTTATCGAAATAAAATGACGGTGCAAATTCTCACATTCCATTAGAAATGTTCAGAACTCATACCGTCGTTCACTACTTCTACCAATCCTGTTTTTAATAGCATATCATAAAGCTCATTAATTTTACTGTTACTTTGCTTGTCTGTAAATTTCGTTTGGCGTCCTTTACAAAAAGTAAAATCGACTCGAACTTTTGCTCTCGATAAAGCAACAAAGAAAGTGCATTTATCTTCATCAGGTTGTTTTGTGAAGTTCCAAAAAGCCGAATCCTCTAAGCCTATGAAAAAAACAGCTTCATATTCTAATCCTTTGCTCTTATGAATTGTCATGATAGGAATTGAATCCTCTCCAGTAAAGTTATCAATTGCGACTTCCCAGTCACTTACTCCTAAGTATTCATCCCACAATAACCGTTTGAATTCAGAAATTTTCTTATCAAAATAAGCTTTATTCTTATACTCTAAAAACAAATTGGATAACCTATCATAAGACATTCTTTCCAACAAATAGTCTATGCTGTCACTAAATGTTTCATATTCTGATACATTTTTAATGCTACTGGCAAAAGTCTGTATAAGATTATCTACTTTGTTTTCTACTCTGACATACTCTTCAATTTTTGAATTTTCATCCAGTAGCTCTAGCTCTGAAAAAAAATTAATAATGTTTTGCCATTCATTTGGATGTCGCTTAGTTCTTGTAAGCATAAAGATACACGATAAAATCTGCACTATTTCTTCTTTCAGTAAATCTTGATACAGTGTTTCATTCCTCGCCTTTATATTATTATCATCCAAACGGGTTATAATATCTCCGCTATATACATCAACTGTTTGTTTAACAAGTATACATATATCTCTTGGCTTTGTTCCACCTTTTATCAAGTTTATGATTTCACTGCATATTACTTCTGTTTCACAATTCTCATCGTCAAAAAATCTCAAGTACGCCCTTCCCATGTCATCTTCCCATTTAGGTGAAGGGGTTATATCAACTGGCAGTTCATTTAAATTTGCATACATAGCTTTTTGTATTTCTACTAAACGAGGAGCAGACCGGTGGTTCATTAGTAAAGTCTTTTTATCTGCACTAAAGTCCTTTTGATAATCTTCAAAAACAGTTCTCTTTGCGCCTGCCCAAAGCATAATACGTTGTTTACTATCGCCTACTGCAGTTATAACCGCAGTAGAACCACAAAAACAAATTTTTAATAATTCATATTGTACAGTAGTAGTATCTTGAAATTCATCTAAAAAAACATAGCTATAGGTTAATTGTAGTGAACGCCTAATTAATGGATTTGTTCTAATAATTTGAGCGGCTAATTTTGATATATCCTGAAAAGAAATAATATCTTTACCATTGCTTTTCTTACCAGTTAAGTCGACCTCATAGTCCTTATTAGGTCTTGTTTCTATGGGTAACCCATTCATAAAATGATCCAGCATTGATTTTGCAAATGCATCATAGGTCATTGAATCAAATCTTGCCACTAGCTCTTTGCCGCATCTTTTTTCTACACGCTCTTTTAAATTAAATGCAGCATCTTTTTTAAAACTAATGGCAAGAATTTTTTTGGGATTCATGCAAGTGTTTGTTTCTAGTAAATAGCACGCCCTTTGTGCTAAAAGCTCTGTTTTCCCGGCACCAGGACCAGCCACCACAAGATCATTGCAATTGCTTTTTGCAACCTCTAGTGCAACAGCTTCTAATATAAACCCATCAGCAGGTGCCCACTCATTGCATTTTTTCCACACCACCTGCA
>JAVWHI010000008.1:0-3045 GCA_036640155.1 Oscillospiraceae bacterium
ATACGTTAGCGGAACAATTTTTGTTCAGTTTGCGCTAGGACTTAATAGTTTTATAACAACACAAGGGTTTGCAAAAACGTCGATGTTTACAGTACTAATTGGTGCAATATTAAATATAGTACTTGACCCTATATTTATTTTTGTGTTTAACATGGGTGTTCGTGGTGCTGCAATTGCAACAATTATATCACAAGCAGTTTCGTCGATTTGGGTTTTATGCTTTTTGTTTGGAAACAAGACTAAGCTGAAAATAAAGAGAAAAAACTTTAAACTTGACCCTAAAGTTATTCTACCTGTTATAGCATTAGGACTTGCTCCTTTTGTTATGCAAAGCACTGAAAGCCTTGTAAATATTACATTAAACACCTCTTTGCAAAAGTTTGGTGGGGATGTAGCGGTTGGCTCTATGACAATAATAAGTTCAATTATGATGATAACGTTTATGCCACTTAGTGGGCTTACGCAGGGAGCGCAGCCTATAATTGGGTTTAATTATGGCGCACGTAAAATGGATAGAGTTAAAAAAACGTTCAAGCTATTGCTTGCTTCTTCAATGTTTTTTTCTGCATTGATGTGGCTTGGAATAATGATTATTCCTAATGTTTTTGCTTCGATTTTCACTTCAAATCCAGAACTTATAAAAGAAACGGTTTGGGCAATGCGTGTTTTCTTCTGTGGAATTTTGGTTTTAGGAGCGCAAACTGCATGTCAACAAACTTTTGTGGCAGTGGGGCAGGCAAAAGTTTCACTCTTGTTAGCACTGTTACGAAAAGTTATTTTACTAGTACCGCTTGCAATAATCTTACCGTATTTTCTTACAAATAAAGTACTAGCAGTATTTTTAGCTGAGCCTATTGCTGACATAGGAGCAACTAGTATTACAGTAATCACATTTTGGATAAAATCCAAGAAACTCTTTGCACCACCGGCGTTAAATGAAACGTGTGAGAGTAAGCAAAGGGTGTAATTCGGCTTGCTTTTTTAAAGAAAATATGCTATGATAACGTCGTAATGTGATTAGTGTAAATAAATTATTCTTATAATAATTTTTTAGCATTAAAAGTTAAATACTACAATCACTAAATACTCTAAATGATGGAGGCACAATATGAACAAACAAACAGATTCACTTTTTAAACGTGTACGCAATTGCTTTATTTTATATATTGGATGTTTTTTCGTTTCGCTAATAACGTGCATAGGACTATCGCTAATTATGACAACGCCATTGTTACAATTCTTTGTTGGTTGTTTAACGCTAATGGTTTTTTCAATACCACTTTACACAAAAATGTGGACGTTAGGAAATAGCGACCATAATAAAGTCACATTTGGACATATAAAAGAAAACAATTTTCTAGGTTTTAAAATAGGACTACTTGCATCAACGCCGATGTTTATTTTAGCGTTGCTACTAATTCCAGCAAAACTAGAAGTAATGACAAACTTCTTACCACTTTATAAAATTTTGAATGCACAGGTTTGGCCTTTTTTAAATTTGATTGAGCCTAAGAACTATATGATAGATAATTCGTGGATAGAAATTATTATTATGATGTTATTTAGTCTAGTACCATCAATTATTACAGGTGTCGGATATGTTTTAGGATTGCATGACATATCGCCTTCACAAAAAATTATGTACAAACGAAAAAATGGCGGTAAATAATAATATTCAATTTTCTAAGAACATATACTTAATAAGTAGTTTGTTGTAAAAAACAAATTCCAGATTGAGTTGAAGATTGTTTTTAGTTGCGATTTCTTCTCATCTCTATTAACAAATACGATTTGTATAAAACGAGGTGAAATTTCCGAAATGTTGAATAAAAAGCAAAAGCTAACCCTAATTTTGCTAACTTTAGTCTTATTATTTATTGTTGTGATGATAATTTTGTATTTTTCTACAAAAAGAGAGTCAATTAAAGTTGTAGCGGGCATTGACTTTGCAAGGCAAATCGTGATTGATGCAGGTCATGGCGGAGCTGACCCGGGTGCTATTGGAATTAATGGTAGCGAGGAAAAAGATATAAATTTAAGTATAGCACTTAATCTTCGTGACATTTTGATTTTAAATGGCTACGATGTGATTATGACACGTGATACTGATAAATCAATACACAATCCAATTTACAAGGAAATTGCAAAACAAAAAACGTCCGATTTAAAAACAAGGTTAAAAATAATACATACTTATCCTAATGCTGTAGTGATTTCTGTACATCAAAATCATTTTGAAGAGAGCCGTTATAAGGGTGCGCAAATGTTTTACGGACGAAACAACAGCCTTAGTAAGACACTTGCACAAGAAATTCAGACGTCGTTTGCAAGTTTAATACAAAAAGATAATAACCGTAAAATAAAAGAATCAACTAGCGATGTGTACATAATTCACAATGCGAAGAATCCAATTGTTTTGGTGGAATGTGGTTTTTTATCTAATAAAGATGATGCGGCTAACTTGTCAGACCCAGAATATCAAAAGAAAGTTGCCTTTACAATATATGCAGGAATTGGCAACTTTTTTATGAATATCAAATAATAAACGGAAGGCTTTGTTAAAATATGCCTAAGTCAAAAACGGTTTTTATATGTAGTGAATGTGGTTATGAAACTATAAAATGGATGGGAAAATGTTCTGATTGCGGTGCGTGGAATACGCTTGAAGAAAGCGTTACTGCTCAACCGGTTGCTAGTGCAAAGATAAATACAACGTTTGGGACGACTAATTTTGCACAGCTAACAAAAATAAATGAAATTGGCACGAACGATGAAACTAGGTTTTGCACCGGCGTTTCAGAGCTTGATAGAGTTCTAGGCGGAGGAATTGTAAAAGGCTCGTTAGTGCTGCTAGGCGGAGACCCGGGCATAGGAAAGTCAACTTTACTATTGCAAATCTGTGAATATCTAGGTAAGGGACTTACTATTCTTTATGTTTCCGGTGAGGAATCTATGCGCCAGTTAAAACTTCGTGCAATTAGACTTAATGTTAACAGTGAAAATTTGTCGATACTTTCGTGTACTGACGTTGAAGTAATATGCAAT
>JAVWHI010000008.1:3062-22413 GCA_036640155.1 Oscillospiraceae bacterium
AGCCGGACGTAGTTATGATAGATTCAATACAGACCATGTGTATTAGTGCGGTTGCCTCCTCGCCTGGTAGCATAACACAAGTGCGTGAAAGCACAAATGCGTTTATGCACACAGCTAAAAGCGAAGATATACCTATTATTATTGTGGGACACGTAAATAAAGATGGAGCGATTGCAGGACCTAAAGTGCTAGAACACATAGTTGATGCGGTATTATATTTTGAAGGAGAGAGAAATCTTTCTTATAGGATATTGCGTGCTGTGAAAAATAGATATGGATCGACTAACGAAATCGGAGTTTTTGAGATGACAGATAAAGGACTGCGAGAGGTTGAAAATCCATCTATGATGTTGCTCTCAGGAAGACCAACCGATGTTTCAGGAACATGTGTTGCCTGCATTATGGAAGGCACTCGCCCCATTTTAGCAGAGGTACAGGCGCTTGTTACTAAAACTGCGTTTGGTACGCCACGTCGAACAGCTACAGGATTTGATTATAACCGTTTAGCATTACTTTTGGCAGTGTTAGAAAAGCGGGCAGGATTTTATTTTTCTAGTCTTGATGTATATATAAATGTTGTAGGTGGCTTGCGACTTGATGAGCCGGGAGCTGATTTATCAGTTGCAATGGCACTAGTCTCAAGCTTACGTGATAAGCCAATAAACAGCGGAGTAATTGCGTTTGGCGAAGTTGGATTAGGCGGCGAAATACGAACAATAGCCGGCATAAATGAGCGAATAAAAGAGGCAATGCGTTTAGGGTTTAGTACTTGTATAGTGCCAAAGCAGTCTGAAACCTCGTTTGCACAGACTAAAGATATGGGTATTGAAGTAGTTGGCGTTTCAAATATAAAAGAAGCGTTTCGTCACATAATGTAGCTTATTTTACATTGATGTGTTACTTTTGTGGAGTTAAAAAACTATTAAATAGGTGTTGACAAACGATTTTAATAGTGATATTATTAAGACATAAACCGTTGATGGGGAGATAAAACCAAAAACGCACTCACAGAGAGCCGGGGGTAGCTGTAAACTCGGTAGTAAAGCGAATTGGATAAATGGACCCTTGAGGGCAAGGTGAAAAGCTTTTTAAGCTTAGTATCCGGCGACGAGTAGCTTACGTTATAAAGCAAAAATGTGTTAGCATTTTTATGAGAGAGCGTTTATAAACGCTAAGCAAGGTGGCACCGCAGGTGAAGTTATATACACTTGTCCTTGGAATTTTTATTCTTAGGATGGGTGTTTTTTTGTTATCTATCCAAAATGTTGGAGGTGGTTTTTGATGTATAATCATTTAAGTTGGCGGCTATTAAACTAGGTTGCATAAAAAAATAATTACTAATAAAGCACACAATAAATTAAAAATTTATAAAAAATTAAGGAGAAAATAAAATGAATTACAATACTTATTTAAAAAATTATCCAGATAAAGACGGTAGGTTTGGTGAATACGGTGGAGCATATCTAACACCTGAACTAGCACCTGCATTTGAGGAAATCAACACTGCTTATCAAACGATATGTCACTCGTCACAGTTCATCAATGAGTTACGCCGAATTAGACGTGAATTTCAAGGACGTCCAACTCCTGTATATCATTGTGAGAGACTTTCCAATAAAATTGGAGCATGTCAAATTTATTTAAAAAGAGAAGATTTAAACCACACAGGAGCGCATAAACTTAATCACTGTATGGGAGAGGGATTACTTGCTAAATTTATGGGTAAAAAGCGTTTGATTGCTGAAACTGGAGCAGGTCAACATGGTGTTGCATTAGCAACTGCCGCTGCATTTTTCGGACTTGAATGTGAAATTCACATGGGTGAAGTAGATATTGCAAAACAGCAGCCGAATGTTCAACGAATGAAAATTTTGGGCGCAAATGTAATTACAGTGACAAGTGGATTAAAAACGCTTAAAGAAGCTGTAGATTCTGCTTTTGAATCATATGCTAAAAACTATAAGGATTCTATTTACTGTATTGGATCTGCTTTAGGCCCTCATCCTTTTCCTTTAATGGTGCGTGATTTTCAAATGTGCGTTGGAGTAGAAGCAAGGGAGCAGTTTTTGGAAATGACAGGAATGTTGCCTGATGTTGTAACTGCATGTGTTGGTGGAGGAAGTAATTCTATTGGAATGTTCACACCGTTTTTAGCTGATGACGTTGAAATTTGCGGAGTAGAACCGTTGGGCAGAGGACCAAAATTAGGAGATCATGCTGCATCGTTAACATATGGTGAAAAAGGAGTTATGCACGGATTTGAATCAATTATGCTAAAAGATGAAAACCAACAACCGGCACCGGTTTATTCAATAGCAAGTGGACTTGACTATCCTTCAGTAGGACCGGAACATGCGTTTTTGCATGATTTAGGAAGAATAAAATATGTTACAGCTGACGACGAAGAAGCTATGGAAGCTTTCTTTAAACTTTCAAGATATGAGGGTATAATCCCGGCTATAGAAAGTGCGCATGCAGTTGCTTATGCTATGAAAAAGGCTAAGGAAATGAAAACCGGATCCATTCTTGTTTGTTTAAGCGGACGTGGAGATAAGGATATGGACTATGTCATTCAAAACTATGGACTTGGCGAAAAATTTGACATATAAGTACGTAGCTAAATAAGAATTTCGGTGCTAGGTGGAAAAATATGCTTAAACAATTAGTATCATGTAATCTTTGCCCTAGAAGTTGTAAGGCTAATAGGTATAGTGGTAAAACTGGACTTTGTGGTGCAAACGACAAAGTTAAAATCGCAAGAGCTGCTTTACATTTTTGGGAAGAGCCTTGTATTTCAGCTAACCAGGGAAGTGGAACAGTTTTCTTTTCAGGATGTAGTTTAGGGTGTGTCTTTTGTCAAAATTATGATATCAGTACAAAGTGTTTTGGAAAAGAAATAAGTGTTGACCAATTAGCACAGACTTTCTTGTCACTTCATGCACAAGGGGCATTAAACATAAACCTTGTCACGCCAACGCAATATGTTTATCATATCATTAAAGCGTTAGATATTGCTAAAAATCAAGGACTTACGGTGCCGATTATTTATAATACAAGTGGTTACGAAAAGCCGGAAACCATTAAGTCTTTAGAGGGATATATCGACGTATATTTACCCGACTTTAAGTATTTTGATGATAAATATGCTATGCTTTATTCAAACGCTAATGACTATGTTGAGTATGCAAAAGCAAGTCTAGAAAAAATGGTAGAGCAGGTCGGAGAGTGCGTATTTGATGAAGATGGCATAATACAAAAAGGTGTAATTGTACGCCATTTGATGTTGCCAGGGCTTAAAAAAGACAGTAAAGCGGTTATAAAATATTTGTACGAAACATATGGCGATAAAATCTTTATAAGCATTATGAATCAGTACACACCACTTCATGAACTGAAATCTTTTCCAGAACTTTCAAGGAAAATAAGCAAGTATGAATACGACAGCGTTATTAATTACGCAATAGAAATTGGCGTTGAAAACGGTTTTATTCAAGAGGGTATGACAGCAAAAGAAAGTTTTATACCGCCATTTGATTTGACGGGTGTCATTTAACAAAAATAAAAGCAGTAGCGTTTTCATTGACTTTAAGTACAAGTTAATGAAAACGCTACTGCTTTAATATTTTTAGTTGTTTGCAAAAGCATCATACTTTGAGTATTTATCCTCAAGTGGAGCTTTTAAAGCATCTAAATCCTCTTTTTGATAATCTTGTCCGCCACGTGCAATTTCTAGCATTAGTTTAATTCGATTTTCCTGATTAACTCTAGTTGCACTCGGGTCGTAATCGATAGGAACAATGTTAGCATTCGCATGAAGTGATTTAATTTTTTTAAGCATTCCTCTGCCAACGATGTGGTTAGGTAAACAGCCAAAAGGCTGTGTACAAACAACGTTTTCAAATCCACTTTCGATAAGTTCTAGCATTTCCGCAGTTAATAGCCAGCCCTCACCCATCTTGTTACCGTACCCAACGACCCCGGTAATTAGACTTTTTAGGTGGCTATATGATGCAGGAGCTGTAAATCTTCCGCTACTTTTAATAAGCCCAATCATTACCTTTTCAATGCCTGCTAAATACCACATAAAGAACTTAACTAGGATTTTTTTGAAAAAATTACCGCCATAAAGGGTGATGTCTTCTAATCGGTTATCCACTTTAAATGTCAAGAATCCAAATAAGCCCGGCACCATAATTTCACAGTCTTGCGTTCTTAAAAAATGCTCTAGGTTGTTATTACCGAGTCTTGAATACTTGACGTATATTTCTCCTACTATTCCGACTTTTGTTTTTTTCCAAGGTGTAACTTTAATAGCAGAAAAACGATCTACAATGTCTTTAAAGCGTCTAGTCATTTGACTTTTTATGAGACCTTTATTATGACGCAAGTCGAGAGAAATTTCATTAATTAGGACTTTTAGTAGGTTTTCGCATTCATCTTTGTTATCTTGATACGGTGAAACCTGATTATACATAAGCATTAGCATGTCGCCATATGAAACGGCGGCGAATGCCTTTAAAATCATCTTTAATGTTAAGTGAAATCCACCACTTTTTTCAAGTCCTGAAATATTAAGCGATATAACAGGGACAAAGCTGTAGCCTGCATTTTCCAAACCTTTTCGTAATAAGTGAATATAGTTTGAAGCTCGACAACCGCCACCTGTTTGCGTTATCATCAAAGCTGTTTTATGCACATCATATTTTCCGCTATTTAGTGCATCAATCATTTGCCCGATAACTAAAAGAGCAGGATAGCAAGTGTCATTATGGACATATTGCAAACCGGCAGTGACAATTTCAGGGCCATTGTTAGTAAGAAGTTCTACTTTATAACCTTCTGATTTAAAAATATCTTTTATGAGAGTGAAATGTATTGGTAACATTTCAGGTAATAATATAGTGTAATCTTTTTTCATTTCTTTTGTGAACTCAACTGGTTTCATTTAACGCTCCAATCCGGCGGTTTCACGCCGACATTTATAAAGAAAAAGTAATCATTTTCGTTGTTATAACGTTGCAAACAAACTGCGAAGTCTAATTTTAACAGCACCGAGATTTGTTATTTCATCTATTTTAAGTTGTGTATAGATTTTACCGGCACTTTCTAAAATTTTTCGCATTTCATCTGTTGTTATTGCATCAACTCCGCAACCGAACGAAACTAATTGAACAAGGTTCATGTCACTTTGTTCTTTAACATAGTTTGCACTAGCATAAAGTCTTGCATGGTATGTCCATTGATTTAAAACAGATACAGGCACTTTAACCTTTTGGTATGGTACGCTGTCTTCAGTTAGTACAGCAGCACCAAAATCGCAAATTAACTTATCTATACCATGGTTTATTTCGGGGTCTATGTGGTATGGTCTACCGGCAAGAACAATTATAGGCATGTTTTTTAGCCTTGCTTGCTCAGTATATTCCTTTCCGGTTTGTCTGATTTTATTCATATGCTCATCATATGCTTGATAAGCAAACTTAGCCGCTTCTTGCACTTCTGATTTTGATATTGATTTAAAATACTTATTTAAAACAGCAAGCATTTTTAGTGGAAAATCATTTTTTCTATGCAGTCCCAAATAATCATAAATAAAGTTGACAGAGTGCAATCTATCAACATTTGCATTAAGCACTTCAGGATAATAAGCAACAACCGGACAGTTATAGTGGTTATCACTCATATTTTCATCTAAGTTATATGACATACATGGATAAAAAATATTTTGCACTCCCATGTTTAATAACGCTTCAATATGACCATGTGCAAGTTTTGCAGGATAGCACACTGTGTCAGATGGAATAGTGTGTTGACCAGATTGATATGTTTTTGAAGTAGTCACAGGAGAAGTTACAACTTCAAATCCTAAGTGAGTAAAAAACGTATGCCAAAACGGAAGAAGTTCATACATATTAAGAACAAGTGGAATGCCAATTGTTCCACGAACGCCAGGCTTTGGTTTATATTGTGCTAGTAATGAACGTTTATAATCCATCATATTAATTTGAATTTTTGAATCACTCTTGCCTATAGGACGGTCACAACGGTTACCACCGATGAAACGCTTGTTGTTAGAAAAAGTGTTAATAGTTAGCAAGCAATGGTTTGTGCAAGAATTACAGTTAGTAGTTTTAACAGTGTGTGTAAAATCTTCTAACTGCTCGCTTGAAATAATGCCACTAGTAGAAAGATTCTGGTTTTTAGCGTATAGTGCTGCACCATAAGCACCCATAAGACCGGCAATATTTGGACGAATAACATCACGTGAAATTTCAAGTTCAAAAGCACGTAGCACACTATCACTATTAAATGTTCCGCCTTGAACAACTATATGCTCACCGAGGTTTTTACCGGTAGCAGTACGTATAACTTTGTAAAGTGCATTTTTAACAACACTCATTGAAAGTCCAGCAGCAATGTTTTCGATGCTTGCACCATCTTTTTGAGCTTGTTTAACAGAGGAATTCATAAACACAGTGCAACGAGAGCCTAAATCCACAGGATTATCTGCAAAAAGCCCAAGTTTACCAAATTCCTCAACTGAATAGCCAATAGCACCGGCGAAAGTTTGTAAAAAAGAACCACACCCAGAAGAACATGCTTCATTTAAGAAGATATTGTCTATTGTGTTATTGCGAATTTTAAAGCATTTGATGTCTTGACCGCCGATATCTATGATAAAATCAACATTTGGCATGAACTTTTTAGCGCCCGTAAAGTGAGCAACAGTTTCGACAATTCCAAAATCAACGCCAAAAGCGTTTTTGATAATATCCTCACCATATCCAGTAACAGCACTTGATTTAATGTTAATTCCCGGACATTTATTATAAAGTTCTTGTAAGAAATTTTTTATGAGCGGAACAGGATTACCATTGTTTGGTAGGTAAGTTGAGTATATTAAATTGTCGTTTTCGTCAACTACAACTGCCTTAACAGTCGTTGAGCCGGCATCTATTCCAACAAAAGCATCAGGATGGTTTGGGTCATAACTGATTATTTCTATGCGGTCCTTGCTATGCCTTTGTGAAAACTCTTGATACTCATCTTCGTTTTTAAAAAGTGGTTGGCTGTTTGCAAAGGCGTTGGTTGGAACGTAGTTTTTAATTTGTGAAAGGACAACGTCAAGATCTATTTCATTTTTCGCTGAAAAAGCTGCACCGAGGGCAACAAAGTAAAGCGAATTTTCAGGGCAAAGACCAGCCGTATTAAGTGTGCTATCAAATGCAGCACGAAGCTCGCTAAAAAACGTTAAGGAGCCGCCAAGATACATGATATTGCCATCGATTTTGCGACCTTGAGCAAGTCCTCCGATAGTTTGGTTGACAACAGCATAAAAAATACTTGCACAAATATCAGGTTTTTCAGCGCCCTGGTTAAGTAGAGGTTGTATATCTGATTTTGCAAAAACACCGCACCTTGAGGCGATTGTGTATATTTGCTTGTGCTTTTTAGCTAAAAGGTTAAGCTCATCAACACTAACATTTAAAAGTGAAGCCATTTGGTCAATAAATGCACCTGTGCCACCGGCACAAGAGCCATTCATACGTACTTCAATGCCACCTTGTAAAAACAATATTTTTGCATCTTCACCGCCTAACTCGATTACAACATCAGTGTCAGGAGCAAGACGTTTTACAGCAAGCTGTGTTGCATAAACTTCTTGAACAAAGTGAAGATTTAAATCAGTTGCAAGACCTAACCCTGCAGACCCCGAAATGGCAAAATTCATGTTCTTTTCATCAGGAAATTCAGACTTAATTTTAGTCAGAAGTTCCACGGTTTTTTGCACTATGCAAGAAAAATGCCTTTCATACGATTTAAAAAGGATATTATCGTTATTATCTAGCACCACGCATTTCAACGTGGTTGAGCCTATATCTAAACCTATTTTCATAATTATTTTCCTTACTTTTCGACTATTTTAACATAACAATATATTCTATTATTATAACATGTTAGCATGATTTCGTCAAGTTTTAGTCGACATATTTTGCTAAAATCACGCACGAAAGAAAACTGTACTAAAACTGGTACTATTTTCATTGTAATATAAAATTATTTCTATGATGTGTTTTTTTGTGATATAAATTGAAAACAAAGTTAGGCTAAAAAGTTTATGTAAGAATACGAAAAGAAAAAATTATGTTAGTGCAGACTTTTTAGCTATATTTTCCTCGTAAACGTAATCTGTAGTTAAAAATAAAAAGCCATTGTGTAAAGTTTCACTTGTATTTTTTTCGGTTATGGCGCAGTCGATAAGCTCGGTTTTTTCATACTTTAAAAAAGTTTCCTGTAATATTTTACGTGCTTCATCGACTGATAAAGTTTGTGATTGTTCATCGTAAAATTTATATATGTTAGTTTTTATGCCTATGGGAATAGTGCTTTTAAAAAAACTAATGTAGTTGGATTCATGTGTTAATTCGTATTTTTTATCTGGTTTTATTGCTAAAAAAAGCGGTACATTAATGCCAAAAAAATCTAAAAAACGTCTTTTTTTAATTTTACCAGTAAACTCCCTAGTAGTTTGTTCTAGAGCTATTTTAAAGGACTTACTTTGTTGGATTTGTGCAATGATTTTAGCATCCGAATGTACATTTAAAATTCCGCCTTTTTTATTGACGGTTTCTCCTTTAACGATTATATCCCCATCACAAACTGTGTCATTAAGTTTTTTTATACATTCACCGTTATATATTTCCATATATTTAATTTGACCTGTTTTTTTTGCAATGATATTGCATGGAGTTTGTGGCATAATTTCTGGTGCAAGGACACGCTCGGAAATTTCCACGCTTATTTTGCTACCATCACGATTAAATGAAATCCATCCTAGTTCCGACATTTTTATTAGGGCTTCTTGTTGTTTATCACGAAAGTTAATAGCAGGAATATAAGCACCTTTTTTAATACCTATTGTACTTAGCTGGCTAATAAGTCTTTCTTGTGATAAGTTTTTATTACCGTTAAACTCGATAATCCAGATGAAATTTTGTGAGGCTATCAGCACAAAACATAAAAATAATGCACCAATAAGAACCCCCCAACGTTTATTATATTTTTTAATGATAAAAGGCAACCCGATTTTTCTTATAATTACAAGTTGTGAGTTTGACTTTTTTGCATATTCACAAACCATATTTAGGTCTTTTTTTTTGCATCTGGCTATTATGCCACCGGGTATATTCTTGATTTTCCAAATTTGAACGCAATTTGAAGTACAAAGGTTTATGAAACGCTCTTTAATACCATTTTCGAGTTTGAAATGAACATATCCACGTATATATCGCACAAAATCAATTATCATCACACAACCTCATTTCTATTGTATAAGTTCAAGATTTTTGATTTTGCCTGTTATTTCAAGGCATTCAGGAGAAAGACATTTTAAAGTTAAATCAAGTCCAACAATCCTCAGTTCATAATTTGCCATGTTGATTCTTATTAGATTATCATCATATTCGACTATGCCACGAGCGCCATGAATTATAGCGTCAGAAGTGCCTAGTATTTCAAGCTGTGAGGTATATCCGCAGTACTGTTTAACAGTCTGCAAAGCTTTAGAAGCGCCTGGGTCAGCTTTTCCTTTTGTCATTAATCATTACCTCCTTATGCCCCAAAAAAAGTAAAATATAAAAATAAGACATTAATCTTGATAGATGGTATTAATACTAATATATTATATTTTATTTCATCATATACTTATAAAAGCAAAACGTACATTTATAAAAAAGTAATTCGTTATTGTTTTATGCCGATGCAAAGCGGCGCAAAGGAGTAAACATATATGATTATGCTAGAAAAATTAACAAAAGTATCAAAAAAAATACTAGCTTTGGTTTTTGCGTATATAGTTTTGATTGGGGCATTAGTGTTTTCCGATGAAATATCCACAAGCGTTTTGGCAGCAATTAACCTCATAACAAACACACTTATACCATCATTGTTTGTGTTTATGATAATATCAAGTTTTGTAGCAAATTCGCCTATTTGCAGGTATATAAGCATACCGTTTTGGGGTATTTATAAATTTATTTTCAAAGTGTCGGGGGCGGAGATGGGAATAGTTTTGTTAAGCCTTATAGGTGGATACCCAGTTGGAGCAAAGCTGTTAGCAGACGCAGTTAAAAACAAAAAAATGTCGCCTGAAAAAGCGTCTGTAATGCTTTCGTACTGTGTAAACTGTAGCCCGGCATTTTTGATAACTGCTGTAGGAGCAGGTATTTTCTCGAGTAAAATGACGGGCTTTTTTATATATGTATCACAAGTTGCAGCGTGCTTGATAGTAGGATTTTTAGTTTCGTTTAGGATTAAAAAGTTAAAAAGTGGGGAGGACGTATTTTCAGTAAAAAAACACGAACCTTATTCATTTTTATTGGTAACTTCTGTCAACTCGTCAATTAAAGCACTGGCACTTATGTGTGGACTTGTCATTTTATTTTCCGTGGTAAGTCCAGCTTGTAATTACTTTTTAGGAAAAATAAGTGAGGAACTATCACTAGTTGTAGGAGGACTTATTGAGGTTACAAATGGTTGTAGGAGCTTAGTAGGCACGAGTGCATCTGTAGGGGCTTGTATGGCGGCACTTTTCACTTCTTTTGGAGGAATTTGCGTGCATATGCAAACGTATGCTATGCTTATTAATACACAAATAAAGATGAAATTTTATTGGATATACAGAATATGTTATTGCTTTATAAGCGTTAGTATAACTTATATTTTGATAAGCGTTTTTCCGCAAGTAGATAACTGTATTGCAGTGAACAATGAAATATATCATAAAATTTATTCGGTATCTCCGATTTCATCTGCATTTCTTTTTTTTAGTTGCATATTACTATTGTTTTTCTCACGAAAATCTGTTAAAATAAAAACAAGTAATGCACAATGCAAATTTTTTGATTTAATTCATTAGAAGGAGCATTAAAATGAAACTAAAACTATTTTCAACCACTATAACGCCCTCGTGTCAATACTGTGAGTTTGGAAAGTTAACTAAAGACCACCAGATGGTGTTATGCAACAAAAAAGGGGCAGTTGCGCCATATTATTCTTGCAAAAAATTTGACTATGCTCCCTTAAAACGAGTGCCAAAACTTGCACGAGCTTTGCCGGAATTTAGCAAAGAAGATTTCAAATTATAGTTTTAATAAAGGAGTGTAATTATGATAGATGTTATAATTATTGGAGCAGGTACTGCGGGGCTAACAGCAGCAATATACGCTTGTCGTGCAGGATTTTCAACAATTGTGATTGAAAAATCTATGCCGGGCGGTCAAATAGTAAACACTCCTGAAATTGAAAACTATCCTGCTATACCTAAAATAAGTGGATTTGATTTTGTACAAACACTAATTTCACAAGCACAAAATTTAGGTGCTAAAATTGTTTATGAGCAGGTACAAGAATTTAACTTTAATGGCGTTATTAAAACAGTGACAACAAACAAGTCGCTTTATGAAGCATATTCAATTATTATTGCAAATGGTTGCGAGCATCGTCAACTTGAATGCAGTGGCGAAAAAGAATTTTTTGGAAAAGGAATTTCTTATTGTGCTACATGTGACGGAGCTTTTTTTGCCGGTAAAACAGTTTGTGTCGTAGGCGGTGGAAATACAGCATTGCAGGACGCAATTTATCTTGCGAAAATTTGTGAGCAGGTATATATTATACATCGTCGTGATGAATTTCGTGCCGAACGTTATTTGGTTGAGCAAATTGGAAAAATTAAAAACATTCACCCTGTTTATAATGCGGTTATAGAGGAAGTTTTAGGCGATAACAAAGTAAATGCTGTGACACTATGTGATATAAAAACGAAGGCTTGCAAAAACTTGCAGTTAGAAGGAGTGTTTGTGGCAATTGGCATGAAACCGGACAATAAAATGTTTGCGCAAGTGCTAGACACGGATTCATCCGGATATTTTTTGGCAGGTGAGGATTGTAAAACAAGACTAGACGGGGTTTATGTTGCAGGAGATACACGAACAAAAAAAGTTCGCCAGTTAATTACCGCAGCAGCAGATGGCGCTGTGTCTGCAATTAATGCGACTGAGTTTATAATAAAACATTCATTATAAAGTATCTGGGTGTGGCTCAGCTTGGTAGAGCGCTACCTTGGGGTGGTAGAGGTCGTGTGTTCGAATCACATCACTCAGACCATAAAAGTCAGGCTCAATAAGATGCATTTCTGCATCTATTTTGACCTGATTTTTTTATTATTTAGTGTAGGGAATGCTCTTGAGCATAGCAAAATAAAATTAAACCATTATGGTAAACCCCCTTAAAACGAATTATTCAATATTCCAAACCATTTTGAGGGCGTTTGCATTGATAAATATACGATAATGCACGACCATATACACGCTATTATTATAATCGGTTTCTACATTGTTGGCAATTGTAGGTTTATAAAATTTAGGGATATCAAAACGAATACATAAAATAGAGCCAAATATGAAAATATGGCGATACATAGACGAAAATTTATTAAAATAGATGGCCATAAAATCTTGTCATTGCACAAATAATAAAGGCTGTATCTTAAAAAGATACAGCCTTTAAATGAGTATTTCGTTTTCAATTTAATAGATGGATTTATTTTATGCTTTGTTAATTGAGCCAAAAAGCTCCATTTTTTCTTTTACTGTTGCTTTAATAGCATCAAATCCTGGACCTAGAAGTTTTCTAGGGTCAAATCCTTTGCCTTTAAGGTCTTTACCATCTTCAATATATTTACGTGTTGCAGCAGCAAACGATAATTGACATTCAGTATTAACGTTAATTTTTGCTACGCCTAGGGAAATTGCAGTTTTAATCATATCTTCAGGAATACCTGTTCCGCCATGTAAAACAAGAGGCATATCGCCTGTTTTATCTTTTATTTGTGCAAGAGTATCAAATCTTAAGCCAGTCCAGCTAGCAGGATATTGACCATGAATGTTTCCAATTCCAGCAGCCAACATTGTAACCCCTAAATCAGCAATAGACTTGCATTCTGTAGGGTCAGCAACTTCACCGCCACCGATAACACCGTCTTCTTCTCCACCGATAGAGCCAACTTCAGCTTCAAGTGAAAGACCTTTTTCGTTGCAGATGCGAACTAATTCAGTGGTTTTTTGAATATTTTCGTCAATTGGATAATGTGAGCCATCAAACATTACAGAAGAAAAACCAGCTTCGATGGTTTTTAAAGCACCTTCATAGCTACCATGGTCAAGGTGTAAAGCAACAGGAACTGTGATATTAAGTTCTTCAAGCATACCATTTACCATACCTACTATTGTTTTATAACCTGACATGTATTTGCCGGCACCTTCAGAAACACCTAAAATAACTGGTGAGTTATTTTCTTGTGCAGTTAAAAGAACAGCTTTTGTCCATTCAAGGTTGTTGATGTTGAATTGTCCTACTGCGTATTTACCGTCTCTTGCTTTAATTAGCATATCTTTTGCTGATACTAACATAATTAAAATCCCCCTAAAATATTTATTGAATTGAGTTGGTTAAAAAATTATCAATATAATTATTATAATATATCCGCATTGATTTTGCAATGAATTTCGGGATTATTTTTATTCTAATTTATTGATACAGTTATAAAGCTATAAAGCATCGATACTGTCATTGATTTTGTTTAAAAGTTCTTGTGCTTTTGCTAGTTTGATTTTTATAGCATCAACAACATTTTTTGGAGCTTTAGAAGTGAAGTTTTCGTTTGATGCTTTAGCATCGAGTGCTGCAATATCCATTAAGCAGACTTCTTTTTCGTGCGTAAGTCTTGCAAGCTCTTTTTGTTTATCAACAAGTTCGTCCAAAGGAATAAGTATTTTAGCACATTGTGTGACAACTTGAACTCCGTCGTCAATTAACGCTTTGTCACTTACATAAACGTCATTAGCACTTGCTAAGCGTTTAAAGAAATCTACCGATGAAGTAAATATATCTACAAATTCAGTTTGAATATATATGGAAGCTTTTTTACTCGAAACAACATTCATACTCGTTCTTACATTGCGGATTCCTTTTATAGCATCTATAATCATAGCAAAATCAGTTTCTTCTTTTGTAAAACATAATTCCTCTTTAAACACCGGCCATTGTGCAGTCATTATGCTATCACTGTCATTTGGAAGTGCTTGCCATATTTCCTCAGTGATAAATGGCATAAAAGGATGAAGTAACTTTAGTGTATTTGTCATAACGTAAACTAAAACTTTTTGTGCATTAAGTGAGCTTTCACCACCATGTTGTAGACGAGGCTTACATAATTCAATATACCAATCACACATAATGTCCCAAATAAAATCGTAAAGCTTTGAAACTGCAATGCCAAGCTCGAATTTATCTATGTTTTCAGTTACTTCTTTCACTAAATTATTATATTGTGATAAAATCCACTTGTCTTCAGTGGCTAATTTTTCTGGAAGTTCTATAGTTTTTACATCGTCTGAAAGATTCATGAGAATAAACCTTGTTGCATTCCAAAGTTTGTTTGCAAAATTGCGACTTGACTTTATTTTTTCTTCTGAATAACGCATATCATTTCCAGGACTATTGTTTGAGACTAAAGCAAGTCTTAGTGCGTCTGCACCATATTCATCAATAATTTCAAGTGGGTCAATTCCGTTTCCTAATGATTTTGACATTTTTCTTCCCTGTGAATCACGAACTAATCCATGTAAAAACACAGTATCAAAAGGAGCTTTGCCTGTTTGCTCAATTGCTGAAAATATCATTCTTGCAACCCAGAAAAAGATTATATCGTAGCCGGTAACAAGGGTGTTTGTTGGATAGAAATAATCAAAGTCAGCAGTCTTATCGGGCCAACCGAGTGTGGAAAAAGGCCACAAAGCAGAGCTAAACCATGTATCAAGTGTGTCATCATCTTGTTTTAAATTCTTCGAATTGCAGTGAGTGCAAGTGGTAGGGGCAACTTTAGAAACAGTTGTTTTGCCACAGTCAGCACAATAATAAGCAGGGATTCTATGACCCCACCAAAGTTGACGAGAAATGCACCAATCTTTGATATTTTCCATCCAGTGAAAATAAATTTTATCGAATCTTTCAGGAATGAATTTAGTCTGTCCATTCTTAACAGCTTCAATTGCTGGAGCTGCAAGTGGCTGCATTTTAACAAACCACTGAAGAGATACACGTGGCTCAACGGTAGTTTTACAGCGATAGCATGTACCAACATTATGACTGTGTGGCTCGGTTTTTACAAGGTATCCACCTTTTTCAAGGTCAGCGACAATGTTCTTACGACACTCATAACGATCTAAACCTTGATAAACACCCGCATTTTCATTCATAATGGCAGATTCGTTCATTACATTGATAATAGGAAGATTATGGCGTAAACCTACTTCAAAATCGTTAGGGTCATGTGCAGGAGTAATCTTTACTACGCCTGTTCCAAAGTCAATATCAACATAATCGTCTGCAATAATTTCAATTTCACGGTCGCAAAGTGGTAGGAAGACTTTTTTACCAATCAATGATTTATAACGCTCATCATTTGGATTAACTGCAACCGCAGTATCACCTAGTAGCGTTTCTGGTCTGGTGGTTGCAAGCTCTAAAAAACCACTTTTGTCGGAAAGTTCATAGCGAAGGTGCCAAAAACTTCCGTCTTGCTCTTCGTATTCAACTTCTGCATCAGAAATGGAAGTCTTACAGTGAGGACACCAGTTAATAATTCTTTTACCACGGTAAATGAGTCCTTTTTCATATAATTTAACAAAAACTTCGTCAACAGCTTTAGAGCAACCCTCATCAAGCGTAAAACGCTCACGTGACCAATCACAAGATGACCCTAGACGTTTTAGCTGGCGAATAATTCTTCCACCATATTCTTTTTTCCATTCCCAAGCACGTTTTAAAAATTCATCTCGACCGATATCATCTTTACTGATACCTTCTTTTTTCATAGCTTCAACGATTTTTGCCTCCGTTGCAATAGAGGCGTGATCTGTTCCTGGTACCCACAATGCACTAAAGCCTTGCATACGTTTGTAGCGTATTAAAATGTCCTGCAAAGTGTTGTCTAGTGCATGTCCCATATGCAATTGACCTGTTATGTTCGGCGGAGGAATAACAATTGTGTAAGGCTTTTTAGTTGGGTCAACACTCGCAGCAAAATAGCCATTATCTGTCCAGAATTTATATATTTTGGACTCAAACCCTTGCGGATTATAATTTTTTTCCAGTTCTTTCATAATGTTCTCCTTTTGTTGTTACAATTTTTGTTTAATTTTATATTTTCAATGAATTAACTATATTTTCGTCGGGCGTAACGTACGCTGTTTTATTATTAGTAAATATGACCATGCCAGGTTTTGCACCGACGGGTTTTTTCACATAACGAATTAAGGTATAGTCGACTGCTACTTGTGAGGAATCTCGAGCTTTTGAATTAAAAGCAGCAATGATTGCAGCTTGTTCGAGCGCAGTTTTACTTATTGGTTTGTTGTCGCTTACTATGACGACGTGTGAGCCGGGGATATCATGTGTGTGGAGCCACATATCATAGTTGTTAGCGACTTTCAAAGTGAGCTTGTCATTTTGCTTGTTGTTTCTTCCTGCTACAATCGTAAAGCCATCACTTGAAACAAACTTCATCATAGGTTGTGAGCGTAGTGGCTTATTTTTAGCAGCCTTTGAGCGTTTTATGTAGCCTTGCTCATATAGTTCTTCTCGTATTTCCAAAAGTTCACTTTCTCCATTGGTGCGTAAAACAGAATCATAGACGCTATCAAGATATAAAAGCTCATCACGTGAACTAGTCATAAGTTCTACTAGCTTTTTTTCTGCTGTTGCACTTTTACGATATTCAGTATAGTACTTTTGTGCGTTTTGAGAAGGAGTGAGCAGTGGGTTTAAATCAATTTTAATTTCTGCGAAATTATCATCATAAAAATTTTGAAGAATTACACTTGATTGTCCTTTTTTTATTGCATATAAATTCGAGTTTATTAAATCAGCGTATGTTTTAAGTGAATCACGATTAGCACACTGTAAAAGTTCTTGTTCTTGCAAAGCAAGTTTCTTTGTAATTCTTTCGTTTGCATTAAAAATTAACTTTATTAAGTCAAATGAACGTTGTTTTGTTCTTTCGACTCGGTCACGCTCAGAGTAAAATTCATCTAAAAGCAAACTAGGGTCATCATATTTTTTTCTAATAATAGTACTGTCATATTGTTCGGTGCTTATAACTGTAAAGTCACGTGGTTTTCCACAGTCGAAAACAGTTGTTAAGCAGTAACTATTTTTAATAAGTATATCTTTTAGTTCAAGGATAAAATCAAGGTATTTTTTCTTGTAATAATCACTCAGTAAATTTTTAGCTATGTCTTTACCGCCTGTAAATCTATGCGCTATTTCTCGAGCTAAAATTGGGCTAACACCTTCAAGAGACTGAATGATTGACTTTTGAATATCGTTACTAGGTGCATTTAAAAATGAGCAAAGAATCTGCTCATCGGTAGCAGTTAAAATATTTATTTTATCTTGCGTTGGGGCATGGCAAAAAGTTTTTCCGGGCAAAACAGTTCTTACACTTGACATTTGGTCATTAACACGCTTAATTGAATCAATTATTTTGCCGTTTTGATTTACTAAAATAATATTTGAATGTCTTCCCATAATTTCAGTAACAAGAGTTATCACCACAACGTCGCCAATTTCGTTCATAACTTCAAAATCAAGATTTAAAACTCTATCAAGTCCATTTTGTCGTACTGCAATGAGCCTTCCTGCACTTAAATGTTTACGTAAGAGCATACAAAACATAGGCGGAGATTTTGGATTTTCGATAGGCGTTTTTGTAAAATGTATTCGTGCATTGCCAGCGTTTGCGGATAATAAAAGCTTCAACGTTTGTCCACCGCTACGAAGTGCAATTATAATTTCATCTTTTGAAGGCTGGTAAATCTTGTCTACACGTGAAGAGAGTGCTGTTTTCTCAATTTGAGATTTGATTGTATTTAGAAATAGTCCATCTAATGCCAAAATTTATCGCCTCCTTATGTAGTGCAATTTTTATTACTGAAAATCAAAATAAACAGTTTAGATATAGACTTATTCTGATAAGAATTTAATCATATCTTCATATTTTTCTTTTGCTGCTTCGTATCCTAAATTATATGTAGACTCTAACTTTTCCCTATCTTTTTCTATTCGTCTTACAGACAAATTTTCTTTAGGCCTAATAACAAACACCTTTTTAGATTCCTCTTGACTATTAATGTATAAGCAAGTGTCATTGTAATTAATATGTCTGTTTGCAATAGCGTTTATTAAATTAGGATATTGCTTATATTTATGTTTTATAATAGGAACTGCCTTATTAGGCAGTTTTAAGTACGATTTTGGTTGAGTAAGTACGATAACGTTTTTTAAATAACCATCAGCTTGAGCTTTTTTAATTGGTATCGAGTCTGCCATACCGCCATCAAGGTAGAACTTTGTGTTGTACTGTACAATGTTAGAAACGATTGGCAACGAAGCAGATGCTCTTACCGCATTAATATCGTTGCCTTGACGTAAATTTTTTAGAAGAAGATATTCGGCTTGTCCTGTTTGTACATTAGTCACAGTCGCAAACAATTTGGACTGTGAATTTTCAAATGTATCATTATCGAAGAGGTTAAGCTTATTTGGAATATCGTCATATACGAATTTAGCACCGAACAAATCTCCGGTAGTAAAAAGACTATAAAGTCCGCAATAATGCTTGTTGTTTAGATAATCTAAACTGACAGCTTTTGCTCTTCCATGTTGTTTTGATATAAAACAACAAGCGTGGCAAGCTCCAGCCGAAACGGCAATAATTTCTTCAAACTCAACTTGTTTTTCGAGAAAAAAGTCAAGTACACCGGCAGTAAACAATCCTCTCATTCCACCGCCTTCAAGAACTAGTCCGGCATTAAACATAATAATGAACCTCCGTAATAATTCTATATTATATTGAATTTGCAGTTTCAAGGGCAATTTCAATCATTTCAATTAGTGAGATTTCACGTTCTACTGCAGTAGCCGCCTCTAAGTCATCGACTTTATCGACAATTGTCATTAGTGCTAATGCTCGTTTATTAAACTGCTTAGCAACCATGTAAAGACCGGCTGCCTCCATTTCAACGCATAGTGTATTCATTTTTTCATATGCTTTAGCGACGAATGGCTCATCATAAAAACTGTCACAAGTAAGCGTAGGACCAATGTGTAGCGGTATTTTAAGTTTTGCTGCAGCTTCGTCAGCTTTTTTTAAAAGGGATTAGTCAGCACATGTTGAATATGTGCCTGGAAGTTTATATTGACTCACAAAATTAATATCATAACTTTCATA
>JAVWHI010000009.1:0-20344 GCA_036640155.1 Oscillospiraceae bacterium
GAACATCTTGCTATAATTAAAGAAGATAGTCCTAACGACGGTACAATTTTCTTGCGAAATGGTCACTATGAAAATGGTGCTAGTGAGCTTTTAGAGGCAGTTTTTACCCTAAAACAAAGTGCGAGTGCAAAAGGCGCTATTTCTAAAAAAGCGATAGGCTCACTTTTAGGTGAGGCGTTATTTTTATGTTCAGATGGAATTTTTGCAATCACTTCTAATAACGCTTCTTCTCAAAAAAGTGTGCAAAATCGTTCGTGGTTTGTTGATAGGTTACTCACTCGTGAACAAAACCTTTCAAACGCTGTTTGCACTGAGTGGAATGGACTTTTTTTAGTCTGTGTAAACTCACACTGCTACGTTTTAGACGGTAAGCAAAACAAAGCTTACTTGCAAAAGTCCTATACCGACTACGTTTACGAGTGTTTTTATTGGGACAATATCCCGGCAGTTTGTTTTTTACAGCTTGGTAGTTCACTCTATTTTGGGACAAGTGACGGTAGGATTTGTCGTTTTAACACCGATAGAACTGGTATGAACCGTTTTAGCGACTGCAACAAGCCTATTAAAAGCGTGTGGACTACAAAGAATGATGATGACGGTGACTTTACACGGTATAAGTCTTTACAAAAGCAAGGTTGCACCTTAATTTTAAAGCCATATAGTAAGTCTTCATGCAGTGTTAATATCTGCACTGACGGAGTGAATAACATAGAAGTCACTAATCTTTCTTGCGACACTGCCGCTTCTAATAAAGTAATATCTATTAATAAAAAAGTCAAAAATTACGTTAGCGTGCAAATTGCAGTAAGTAACGCTAACCTCGATGAGGGAATGGGCGTTTTAGGAATAACAAAACGCTATACTAAAGGCAAAAATGTTAAAGTTTAACCGCTTGCGAAATGGAGAAAAATCAATATGAAAGAAAATATTTTTAAAGTGCTTATTAGTGCGATAGGTGCTTCGGTCGCTATTTATTCGCAAAAAATAATGCTACCGATAATCGTACTTTGCACTGTTATGGCACTAGACTATGCTACGGGGCTTATAAGCGCTCGTGTGAATAACCAAATTAATTCACGAATTGGCATAGTCGGAATTGTAAAAAAAATCTGCTATTTGCTCGTCGTTTTTGTGGCGATAAGTCTTGACTGGGTGATAATAACCGTCGCTCAAACGCTAAATATTACACTCGGTACTACACTTTTATTCGGTATTGTAGTTTGTATTTGGCTAATAATAAACGAGCTAATTAGTATTTTGGAAAACCTTACTAAAATCGGCGTTCCTATGCCTACCTTTTTACTTAAAATAGTTGGCAAGTTAAAAACGTCCGTTGAACAAAAAATACACTTAGAAAGTGAGAGTGAAGTTAATGAAAATTGACATTTTAGTAGGGCATGGCAAGAGTAATGGTATACTAAACCGCTACGATAGCGGTGCTGTCTCTGGCGGTTTTGAGGAGTTTCAAGTCGCAAAAGAAATAGCTAAATACGCACACGATTACCTTTTTAGCAATTTTGTAGTTGATTCTTCGCTTATAAATTTCGATGGCACGTTAAGTCTTAATGAGCGTATTTCTCGCTATAAAAAACGCTCTTGCGCCGACTGCATTTTAGAAATTCACTTAAACAGTTTTCACACAAAATCGCCGTCCGGTACTGAAGTTTGGCACTACCCCGGTGACTGTGTCGGTGAGGGGTTAGCTGCAAAAATAAGTAGTGACTTAAGTTTACTTTTTAGCATTCCTAATCGTGGTGCTAAAGCGACAAACAAGCAAAAGTTTGGAATAATTGATAGCACTGCACCCACTGCACTCTTAGTTGAAACCTGCTTTATTTCTAACCCCACTGACGTCGCTCATGTAGCTAGTGCTGACGGGCAAAAAAACGCCGGTGAGTGCATTGCAAAAAGTATTGCCTCGTTTTTTACTCTTGAAAAAAGAAAAACTACCACCAAACCATCTAACACATATACGGTTTTACCCGGTGATAGTTTCTGGAAAATCGCTCGTGATAGGCTAGGTAGCGGTAAACGCTATAATGAACTAGCTCGCTTTAATGGTATGCTTGCTACCGACACAATTTTTGCAGGACAAATACTAAATTTACCCGATTAAAAGTTACACTTATTCGTATCTTAAAGCATCAACTGGTTTTAGTTTTGCCGCTTTAATTGCAGGATAAACGCCAAAAAGTACCCCGACCGCTACTCCAAACCCTATGCAAAATAAAACGAGTTTTACGTTTATTATAACTTTAATACCAATAAGCGCACCCCCTAAAAGTCCTAATAAAACGCCTGCTGTGGCGCCTATTAAACTACCAATGAGCGTTATTAGTAAAGACTCTATTAAAAAGTCTATCATGATAGCGGTTTTTCCGGCTCCTATGGACTTTTTAATGCCTATTTCTCGTGTTCTTTCGTGAACAGAAACTAACATAACCGTCATAATAGATAGTCCTGCAACGATTAGCGATATGCTACCAATTACCCCTAAAATCATCGTTACAACGTCAAGTATATTATTGAGTTTATCCTTTTGCTGGTTTAAGTTTTCAACTTTAACTGCCCCCGGTACACCTATTTGACGTTCTACTGATGAAACAATTGCGTTCGTAGCCTGCTCTTCGTCTACATCAGGCTTTAACTTGACTACTATTTGACTAAATCCGCTGTCCGTTGTAAGTCGTGATATAGTTGTGTATGGCATATATAAAAATGATGGAACAATGTCGCCCATCAACCCCTGCAAAAGACTTCCACCTGAAGATACAACTCCTACTACTTTAAAAGTAACGAAGGTGTAGTCAATTAAGACATCAATAGTTTTGCCGACAATATTCGACCGCTTATAGTTTTTTACAGCGAAACTTTCGTCGACTATGCACACGTTAGCACCGCCTGCTATATCTGACTTACTTATCATTCTTCCATGCAGTACTTTTAACGACACTATTTTATCAGTTGAACTATCAATCCCCCAAACTATGCTATTAGTGGGAACGTTTTTGACTTTAATATCCGTGTAGCGTGTCATTAGTGGTGTCGCATCAAAAACGTTCTCGCTTTTTTTTACTGTTTTGAGTTCCTTATCGCCTAGTGGTAGTGGGTAAACGTCTGCAGAAGAACTTAAGCAAAGTCCACCGATTCCCATGCTATCAAGTTCACTATTAATGCTTGACTTGCCGACGTCACCAATAATTGAAATAATAATAACTGAAAGAACGCCGATGCTAATTCCCAGAATTGTTAGCATCGAACGCATTTTTTTACGGAATATATTTTTAAGCGCGTTGACTATACTATCAATCATTTTCCTTGCCCCCGTCACTCTTAACTTTTATATAAGCCTTTGTTTTTTTTATATCAGATGGGTTTGTAACTATTATATCTTCATCACTTATACCGCTTATTATTTCGGCACTGTTTTCAAATTCACGTCCTGTAATAATATTAGCTCTTACTGCACGGTTTTTATTTAGTTTATAAACATATTCAGTGCCAAAATCGTCCTGCATAATACATTCATACGGTAGCACTGACGCTTTTTCACCGCTCGATTTATTCACTACTCCGCTTACAGTATAGCCGGGTTTTAAGTTAGTATAAACTTCATCAGGTATAACGCTTACGTCAACTACTGTTTCTTGACTAGTGCCGACTAAAGTTTTTCTAGCGGACGGAAAAATTTTTTCTATTGTACCTGTAAACTTTACGTCCTTAGTAGCGGCGGTTTTAAAAACCACTTTATCATTTTTACTAAGTCTTTCGGCGTTTTGCTCGTTGACTGACATTTTAATGTATAAATCGTCTACACTTGAAATCGTCGCTACTGTGGATTTAGGAAAATTTAAGCCGCCTTTAATCATGTCAATCGAAGATATAACTCCGCTTGCTGTGGCTGTAATAGAAGTCGGTATAATGCTTGCTAGCAGGTTATCGTCTATTTTTAAACTCGCTGCAATCGCTAAATACTCGTCCGGTATAATATTAGCTAACTGCGTTAAATCAAAAAGTGCGTTTTTGGATTCTTGTACGTCAACTGTTGCTAATAAGTCCCCTACTTGCACCTTGTCGCCCACTTTTACAACTACACTTTTTGTCACCACCGGCAAGTCCACGGTGACGTTTTTTTTCACCCTTTCTTCAACACTTCCGCTTGCAAAAATGTTGTCGCTATAACTAATACTACTTAATTTTGTTACAGTCACTGTCTGGAATACGCCATCTACCATACGTGGTAAACACAACAAAGCAGCAACTAAAACAAGGGATACTAAGGATAAAATGGCATATTTTTTCATATGAACCTCCAAAAAAATTACTGCTATTATTGTTACTTATATAGCAGTAATTATTCTAAAAGTAGAAAAGAAAAATTTAATTAAATCCGCCGTCTTCGTTATTTTTAAACAATAATTCGACGAGTGTTTTTAAGCCTTTATTTTCATTATTTTCAAGCAGTGGATCACTTTTTATAATCTCACGTGCTATTTGTTGCGTTTTATGCAAAACTTCGATATCGTCTATTAAATTTGCTACTGCTAAGTTTGGAAGTCCGTGCTGTTTTTGACCGAAAAAGTCGCCCGGTCCTCGCAACTTTAAGTCCTCATTAGCTACAACAAATCCGTCATTAGTTGAAGTCATAACTTTTAATCTTTTTAAGTTAGTTTCACTTTTTAAATCGGATATTAAAATGCAATAACTTAAAAAGTTAGAGCGACCAACACGCCCACGCAACTGATGAAGTGCGGATAGTCCAAAACGCTCTGCGTTTTCAATCATCATCACAGTCGCACCTTTTACGTCCACTCCAACTTCAACGACTGTAGTGCAAACCAGCACTTTTATTTTATTATCTTTAAAGTCTTCCATTATTTTTTCTTTTTCAGCGGACTTTAATTTTCCATGCAAAAGTCCGGTACTAACCCCAGCTAAAACAGTAGACTGCAACTGTTTAAAATATTCATTAACGGACGCCATGTCGCTTTCGTTTTCGTCTATTAACGGGCAAACTATATACGCTTGCCTACCTGTTTCTATTTGCTCTTTTAAAAAGCCTAACGCTCTTTGTCTTTTAGAAGAAGAAATTAAGTATGTTTTTACCGGCTGTCTACCTTGTGGTAGCTCTTTTATTACGCTAATATCCAAATCACCATAAATAATAAGTGCCAATGTGCGTGGTATCGGCGTGGCGGACATTACCAGTACATGCACGTTGACACCTTTTTTACAAAAAGCCTGCCTTTGCTCCACTCCAAAACGATGTTGCTCGTCTGTAATAACAAGTCCTAGCTTTTTAAATTCCACTCTCTCTTGGATTATTGCGTGCGTGCCAATAACTAAATCGTATTTGTGAGCCGCTATATCCTCATACATCTGCTCTTTTTCTTTTTTTGAAGTCGCTCCTACAAGTAAACAGCACCTTATTCCTAACGGTTTTAAAACCTCTGTTAGTGTGTTAAAATGTTGCACCGCTAATATTTCAGTGGGTGCCATAAGTGCCGATTGAACACCGTTTTTTGCACACGCATAGCAAAGGGCGGCCGCTACTACTGTTTTACCACAACCAACGTCACCCTGAACTAATCTGTTCATTGGCGTTTCTTTTTGCATATCACAAAGTGCGTCGTCTATAGCCAGAAGCTGTCCTTGCGTTAGCTTAAAAGGCAGTGAGGAATAAAACGGTGTCATATCCACACTGTTTATTATATTGCCTGTAGTTTGTCGGTTTCTCGCTTTTAGCTGCAAAAGTCCTAGCTGCAAGATAAGAAGTTCTTCAAAAACAAGCCTATCACGAGAAATTTTTAAAGCAGTTTCGTCTTTTGGAAAATGAATGTTTTCAAGTGCGTACCGGTACTGACATAAATTATTCTTTATTTTTACGCTTAGTGGAATAACGTCATCAAGTGTATCGCCCCACAATAGCATCGCCTGCTTGACATTTGCTTGCACCATTTTGTTGCTTAGTCCTTGCGTTAAATGATAAATAGGCAAGAAAGAAAGTGGCTCACTTGCCGAAATAAAAGTTGGCGAAGGCATTTCTTTTTTCCCATTTTGCACGGAAATTTTACCCGATAATATATACTCTTCCCCTTCTTTAAACGCTTCAAACATGTACACATTGTTAAAAATAACTATGGTAACGGTGCCTGTAGTATCAGCGACCACAACTTTAAAAATGGATAAACCTTTTCTAATACGTGCTTCATTCATTTTTTTTATAACAGTCGCTTTAATAACATTTACTTCTTCTGGCACAATGTTTGCAATGTCGACTTTGTGTGAAAAGTCTATATAGGTGCGTGGGTAAAAACGCAAAAGGGAGTAGACATTATCCACTCCCAATTTTTCATATAATGCAGCTCGTGCTTGTCCGACTCCAGTAAGTTTTTTTATGCTGTCATTTAAACTAAAGCTCATAAAATCACCAAAATATTATTCAACCGATACAATGTAATAATAAACCGGTTGTCCGCCATTGATAAGACTTATTTCATAGTCATCACCAAATTTTTCTTTTAAAATGATAAGTGCTTTTTCAGCTTGCTCGTCTGTTACATCAGAGCCATATATTATAGTGATAAAACTGCCGTCTTTCTTTTTTACCAAACTTTTTGTAAGCTTGTAAAGTGCTTTTAATAAGTCCCTATCAGTGAAACTTAGCTTGCCATTTTCTAGTGCTAATATCTCACCTTGTTTTATTGCATGTCCATCAAAATCAGAGTCACGTGCGGCAAACGTCACCTGTCCTGTTTGAACATTATCTAGCGCTTTTGTCATGTTTGTGCGATTATCAGCAAGTGAATTATCATGGTCAAATGCTAACATTGCAGAAATACCTTGCGGTATTGTTCTAGTTTGTAAAACACAAACACGTCTATCAGCAAGTTTTACCGCTTGCTCTGCTGCCATAATTATATTTTTGTTGTTAGGAAGAACAAAAACAGTTTCAGCAGGAGTTGCTTGAATAGCTCTTAAAATGTCGTCGGTGCTAGGATTCATCGTCTGACCGCCACTAACTACTTTATCTACGCCTAAGTCTGCAAACAAAGCTTGTATGCCTTGTCCTGCTGCAACCGCTACAAAACCATATGGCTTTGCAGGGTCAACTATAGCATATTCGTCGTCCTCGTCACGTTGGTGTTCGGCTTGAGTGACTTTATTTTGATGCTGTTCACGCATGTTTTCTATCTTCATATTAACTAGAGGGCCAAATTTTAGTCCTTCTTGGATAGCGTTTCCTGGGTTATCAGTATGAACATGCACCTTGATAATATCTTCATCTTCAACTACAACTACACTGTCTCCTATTGATTCTAAATACGCTCTTAACAAAAGTGGGTCACCACTTTTAGCGTTTTTGTCGACAATATACTCAGTACAATATGTAAATGTTATCATACCATCCGCTTCAGCTGCTGCATTTACAGGACTTACTGTTCCAGTTTTTTTCTTTTGTGCAATACTCTGGATAACATTTCCGGTTTTAAACGTTTCAAGCATACCCTCAAAAATAATGACAAGTCCTTTTCCGCCTGCATCAACAACGCCTGCTTGCTTTAAAACCGGCAATAGTTCCGGAGTTTTATCGCAAGTGTCTTTTGAAACAGCCACGATTTCTTCAAAAACTAATATCGGGTCATTTGTTGTTTTAGCAAGGATAACCGCTTGTTCAGCCGCAACTCTTGCAACGGTTAAAATTGTACCTTCTGTAGGTTTCATAACCGCTTTATATGCCGCTTCAACGCCCATAGTTAAAGCGAGTGCAAAATCTTCACCGCTTGCAGTTTCTTTTCCTTTTAGTCCTTTTGCAAATCCACGAAACAGCAAAGACAAAATAACGCCTGAATTTCCACGTGCGCCACGCAGTAAAGCCGACGCTGCAACTTCAGCTGCATTTTGAGCAGTTGGCTCTTCTAAATTTTCAAGCTCACGCTTGCCAGCATTAATCGTCATAGACATATTAGTTCCCGTGTCACCATCAGGTACAGGGAATACATTAAGCTCGTCGACCATCTGCTTATTATTTGAAATATTATTTGCACCCGATATAATAGCCTGAGCTAATAAACTACCACTAACCATATTATTTCTAACCTTTCGATAATAAATTACTGTCTTAAAAATTAAATGAACTACCTTTATTCGGTTTTCATTCCATCAATAAAAACATTCACACGAGAAACACTAAATCCCGTCGTTTCCTCAACAGTGTACTGTACTTTGTGCATTATACTGTTTACAATAGCCGCAATGTTTGTGCCATAGCTGACTATGATGTGTAACTCTATAACAAGTTTTTGTGCCTTATACTGAATGTGGATGCCTTTATCAAGTCTATTAGCTTTAACATATCGTTCTATAAACGTTTGTTTTGGATTCGTGGCAGACATTGCAGCAACGCCAAAACAATTTACGACAGTATTACCAACAAGATTAACAAGATAATCAGTAGAAACATCAATCGTACCAAGATGATTTTCGATTTTAACCATAATAACGAGCTTCACTTTTAATGAAATTTGCATTAAAACAAATACATCATAAAGCAGTAGCTCTTTTCACCACCTTTTTTAAATACTTAATCGCTTTTTTGCATGAATATGCTGTTTAGAAAGCTAAAAACGCAATAAAAAAATTTAAAGCTATAACTACTATATATTATACACTATTATTTTGGATTTGCAAAGGATTTTTTAAAATGTTCATATAAAAATAAATGTTTAATAATTATTGAACTTTCTTAACAGAAGTGATATAATCTAATTTACGGCATTATTTTATTGTTTTATGACACTGTTTCTATTAAAACCGTCATAATAATTTAAAACAATATGTTAATTTAAGGAGTATAACTATTATGAGTCTTTTGTCGAAAGCTAAACCGATAAAGCCTAAGGATATAATTAGAAATCCTGCACGGGTTATCGTTAGTAGCTTTGCTTTTCTGATAATTTTTGGAGCGTTACTTTTAATGCTTCCAATCGCCGCAAAAAATGGAGAAAGTACACCGTTTGTAACTGCACTTTTTACAGCTACTTCCGCTACTTGCGTAACCGGTCTTATCATTGTTGATACTTTCACTCACTTTTCAGCGTTCGGTCAAGTCGTAATATTAGGACTAATTCAGCTAGGCGGTTTGGGTCTTGTAACCTTTGCAACTTTTTTCAACATCGCACTTCGTAAAAAAATGGGACTTAAAACAATGCACCTAGCTCAAGAATCGGTAAGTTCCACTTCCATGTCCGAAATTAGCAAACTTATGAAAGTAATATTATTTTTAACCTTTTCTTTTGAACTTGCAGGTGCTGTCATACTCTCGACAGTGTTTATACCAAAATATGGTCTGCAAGGAGTATTTATTTCGATATTTTTAGCAGTCTCTGCTTATTGTAACGCAGGATTTGATATTTTAGGGTTTGAGTCACCGTTTACAAGCCTATCAAATTATTCGGGCGACCCGGTAGTTCTTATTACAATTATGGCGTTAATCGTGTGTGGCGGTTTAGGATTTATCGTGTGGTACGACTTATTTAAGTATAAAGAAAATCACCGTTTAATGCTACATACAAAAATAGTTCTTATTGTTACTGTTATATTAATTATAGGTGGCGCACTAGCGTTTGCTTTGTGCGAATGGGATAACGTTAATACTATAGGAAAAATGTCTTCACAAGATAAAATACTTAATTCGTTTTTCCAGTCCGTTTCAGCCCGAACCGCCGGGTATAACAGTGTGCCTATAGATAAAACGTACGGTGTTACGAAGATGTTTTTAATAATACTCATGTTTATAGGTGCTGCTCCCGGCTCAACAGGCGGTGGTATAAAAGTTACTACTCTAAGTGTTCTTATAATGACTGTTATTTGCGTTATGCGTGGAAAAGACGAAACGATTATCGGCGGTAGACGTGTAGATAAATCCGTTGTTTATAAGTCTTTAGCAGTAACTATCATGGGCATTGGTGCAGTTTTAATGGCAACTGCAACGATATTTTTCACCTCACATTCTGGAATGAATGTGCCTGAAATTAACGCTTTATTTGAATCGGTTTCTGCCTTTGCAACGGTCGGACTAACAAGTGGCGTCACTGCTGTTGCTAACACTGCTTCTCATTACATTTTAATTTTAACAATGTTTATCGGCAGAGTAGGACCTGTGTCGCTAGCTTTATCTCTTGCTATGACAACAGTTAGTAAGTCTAAAATAATCCCTGAAGGAAAAATTATGGTAGGTTAGTACTCCTACTAAATAACAACCGGCTAACCGCTTTAATGACGGTTAGCCGGTTGTTATTATGCCAAGTTTTTATAAAGTTATTTTCCTTCTCCAACTTGCAAAGTAAACGATTTATCGAAAAACTCTTCCGGAACTTGCGAATTTTTTCCACCGAGTTTTTTACCTATAAGCGTACCTACAATGCACATGATAAACGAAAACGCCATTGCAATAACTCCGAATATAGGTGCTTTTCCAGCGTTAAAACCTGAAACAATAGCAAGAACTAGTGAACAACCAGCACCGCCTATCATTCCAAACCAAGCACCTGTTTTGTTCATCTTTTTCCACCATAGTCCTAATAAGTACGGTGCTAAGAACGCACCCGAAATAGTACCCCAGGAAAAAGACATAAGTAATAAAATAGGTGTTTTACTAATAGCAATCAAGTATGAAATAGCAATGAACACTAAGCACAACACACGAGTTAGTGTGAAAGTCGCTTTTTTACTGATGTTAGGTTTTAATACTCCTGCTACTAAATCTATTGCAATAGTCGAGCATGAAGTTAGTGTAATTCCTGATAAAGTTGAAACAGAGGCGGATAAAACTAGTATTAGTACAATGCCTAAAAGTATTGCCGGCAAAGTGCTAGTTAAAACTGTCGGAATCATTTGGTCGTAATTTCCACCCGGTACTTCTGTGAAGAACAATCTCAAAAGCGAGCCTATAAAGTAAGCACCGATTGAAATAAGTGCTGCAAACCCTGTGGAAATAATTGTACCTCTTTTAATTCCTTTTTCATCAGCAACACCGTAAAATTTCTGAATCATTTGAGGCATTCCCCAACTTCCCAAACTCGTTAGAAGAATTAAACCTATAAGCGATATGCACATTTCCCACGAAAACGAGGTTAGTCCTGCTTGCGACATCTTATCGACAACACTGCCAATTCCATGCACAAAACCACCAACTATGTCGTGATTTGCAACGGTGATTACCATCAAAATAATACCTGCAATCATTATTATACCTTGTACAAAGTCGGCTGATAACGAGGCTATGTAGCCACCTAGCACTAAGTAAACTGCTGATATAATCGCAATTACAAGCATTGCCCATTTGTAATCGACGTTTAAAACAGTTTCACACAAATAGCTAAGTCCTGAGTATACTGATGCTGAGTACGGCGTCATAAAAATAAAAATCAAGACAGACGAAAATATCTTCATCTTCCTAGACATGTATCGTTTTTCAAACATTTGTGGCATGGTTTTGATTTTAAGTCGTCTTGTAACATCACGAGTTCTTCCGGCTAAAACTTTCCATGCTAAATATGTACCAATAAAAGCATTACCAACGCCTATTAAAATTGCCCATAGTCCAAAATCCCATCCGGAACGTCCTGCATATCCTATGAACAAAACTGCCGAGAAATACGTCGTGCCATACGCAAACGCCGAAACCCATGCACCGGCTTTTCTGCTACCGACAACGAAATCTGTTAGTGTTTTTGTCTTCTTTGAGCTAACAATACCTATTGTAACCATCGCTATAACATAAAGTGCAACGACAGACCAAATTTGTATCATATCTCCATTCATTTGTATCACGCCTTTCAATTTAGCGATTTAAAGCTTTTATGCTTTAAACTAATATTAGTATACACCAAAAATTATTTTAATGCAAGTGTTAATACTCACCAAAAAAATGAGTTTATAGCGACAGTAATTTGTTGTACATTGCTTTTTTAGCTTTACTAGAAAACTTCACTTGCAAAATAGTATTAAGTTACTGCCACTAAAAACGCTCACACGTTCGGGGCTGTAGCTAGTAGCTTAATTAAATGCGTAAAAAAAAACTTAGGTGCAAGGCATTTGAAAAAGCTTTCAAAAACCTTGCACCCATAAAAATATTTAGTTAAGAGTTCTTGCACACCGACTAAATTTTTACCGACCACGCAAATTTATCTTCGATTTTGCCCCATTGTATGCCGGTTAATTCGTTATATAAACGCATAGATAAACTACCTATTTCACCATTATTGATAATGATTTTCTGATCTTTATACTGAAGTTCACCGACTGGTGAAATAACAGCAGCAGTACCTGTGCCGAACATTTCTTTAAGTTCACCATTAGCGGCTGCTTTTGAAACTTCGTCGATAGATAGACGGCGTTCGCTAACTTTTAAGCCCCATGACTTAAGTATTTCTATACACGATTTTCTTGTGATTCCCGGTAAGATACTTCCTTGCAATTCAGGTGTTACTATTTCGTCACCGATTACGAAGAATACGTTCATAGCGCCGACTTCTTCTATGTATTTTTGTTCAACGCCATCAAGCCATAAAACTTGAGAAAAGCCTGTAGCTTCTTCTTGAGCTTTAAGTGAAGCTGCATAGTTACCGCCGGTTTTAGCGTAACCAATACCGCCACGAACTGCACGAACGTAATGAGGCTCAACAAAAATGTTGATTGGGTTTAAGCCGGTAGCGTAGTAAGCGCCAACTGGACTTAAAATGATGATGAATTTATATGCTCCGGCAGGATGTACACCTAAAACCGGCTCACAACCAATAATAAATGGGCGAATGTATAGTGAAGTTCCTTCCGAAGTAGGAATCCAGTCTTTTTCGATATTAATAAGTTTTTTAAGTGCCTCTATAGCAAAGTCAATATCGATTTTTGGGATACATAAACGCTCATTTGAAACATTAAGTCTTTTAAAGTTTTCTTCTGGTCTAAATAACAATATTTCTCCGTTTTCATTTTTATACGCTTTAAGTCCCTCAAAGACTTCTTGTCCATAATGAAAACATGTAGCTGATGGGTCTAAAGCGATTGGTCCATAAGGGACAATGCGTGGGTCGAACCAACCATTTTCCGGGTTATAGTCCATGATGAACATATGATCTGTAAAATATTTACCAAAGCCTAACTTACTTTCATCTTGTGGCTTAACTTTCAGGTTTGTGGATTTTTCTATTTTAATCTCCAAAACAATACACTTCTTTCATAAAAATTTTGTATGTTAAAATTATACCATCTTTTGAATGTATTTTCAATCAACTAATCTTGACAAATTCTCCTGTTTTAAATAATTGTTTTGTTTAAAACGCAGATGAATTAAATTAAGTGGCATGTTTTAGCTAGTATTTATCTGCTAAAGCCTAACATTGCAGCGCCGATAATACCTGCATCATTGCCAAGTTTTGCTGTAACTACTTTCGTATTCCTACTGCTATTTCTAGAGTAGACTTCTTCGTCAAAATATTTTTGAAGTGGGTCTAAAAGATATTTACCCTCTTTTGAAATTCCACCGCCAATGCAAAGTATCTCGGGTTGGAATATATTCACTACATTAACTAGTCCTGTTGCAAGGTGCTTAATGTAAATATCTACAACTTCTTTTGCCGCTAAGTCGCCTTTTTTCATAGCATCAAATGAAGTGCGTCCATTAACGCTATTAATATCACCGCCACAAAGTTTCCACATAAGACTATTAGTGTTCTTTTTCATGACTTCTTTTGTAGTCATAATTAGTCCTGTAGCCGAGGCATACGCCTCAAAACAGCCTTTTCGTGTGCATGTGCATTGTCGTCCGTCCATGTCAATAACCATGTGACCGAGTTCAGCACCTGCAAAGTTAAACCCTCTATAAATGCTATCATTAATAACGATTCCGCCACCGACGCCAGTGCCGAGGGTTATCATTACAAAAGTTTTAGCGTTTATCGAGGCTCCTGCAACGTATTCACCAAATGCCGCTGCGTTAGCATCATTATCGATAAACACTTTTTTATTAAGTGCATTTTTTATAATACTTAACATATTAACGTTATGAAAATCGAGGTTATTCGAGTACTCAATAACGCCTGTGTCACCATTAACGCTACCCGGACATCCAACTCCAACCCAGCTTATTTGTTCCATCGAAAGTGAAACTTTTTTCACTACTTCCTTTGATAAATCTAGCATATCCTGAGTTATTAGCTTAAAGTCACGTGGGCAGTTAGTAGGTACAGACATTTTATAAACAATGTTTTTTTGCTCGTCACACACGCCTGCTGCGATTTTTGTGCCGCCTAAATCAATCCCCAAATAATATTTCAATCAAAAAAGCTCCCTTACAAAAAAACTTAATGCAATTTATTCTATTGTAGTTAGTATTGCCCACGCTTGTCCTAATAATCTATATTCTCCATAACTAGCAGGCAAAAATACACTGTCGCCTTTTTTTAAGGAAATATCACCATGCTCACTTAAAAGCATTAAGTTTCCAGATAGCACCACAATAGAATGAAACGATAACGCACTAACTTCAAGGGTTGCACAAACGTTAATTTGTAAATCATACACAGTGAAATATTCGCATTTTCTTAGTAAGGTTTTAGCAAACGTGTCGTTTACTATTTTTTTAACATGTGTAAAGTCCGAGGCACACGGTTTACTTAAATTTGCAACTTCAAGTGCTTGTTTAACGTGTGTTTCTCGTGGCTTATTGTCGGCTCCTAGCCTATTATAGTCGTATACACGGTAAGTTAGATTGGAATTTTGCTGTATTTCAGCGATTAAAATTCCTTTTCCGATTGCGTGAACTGTGCCTGACTTAATAAAAAATACGTCGCCTTTTTTAACGTAAACTTTATTTAAAACGTCAAGCAAAGTGTCGCACTTTATGTGCATATCAAATTCTTTAGTAGTTATAGTGCTATTAAACCCAAATATAATGAATGCGTCCGGCTCACAATCTAGAATATACCACATTTCAGTTTTACCGAATTGGTTAGCTGTACGCATGGCATATTCGTCTTGTGGGTGAACTTGAATCGATAAATTGTCTTTTGCATCGATAAGTTTTATTAAAATAGGAAACTCACTAAAACGCTGGCAGTTTTTCCCCATAACTTCTAGACCAAACTTTTCTATATAGTCTTTAAAACTAATACCCTCAAGTGGTCCATTACTGATGACACTACTTCCATCTTTGTGACAAGCAAGTTCCCAGCTTTCTGCAACTTTATTAAAGTTAGTTTTTTTAGAAAAGTCGGTTATAAGTTTTGTTCCGCCCCAAATATAATCCTTTAGAGTTGGTTTAAGCTTTAATGGATACATTCACATTTCCTTCTTGAATTTGAGTTTTTTGAGGTGCTTGACGTCTTTTAACAATCTGCGGTGGCAGTTTGTTATCAATACATTCTTGTGTAATTATAACTTTTGAAATAGTTGTATCAGATGGCACATTAAACATTACATCTGTCAAAATATCTTCTAAAATTGAACGTAACCCTCTTGCACCAATTTTGCGTTCAATAGCTTTTTTTGCAATAGCAGTGTACGCTTCATCAGTAAACTCAAGTTTAACTTTATCAAGTGCAAAAAGTGCTTGATACTGCTTAACTAAGGCGTTTTTAGGCTCGGTTAAAATTTTAATGAGCGCATCTTCTGATAGGTTTTTTAAAGCAGTAATAACAGGTAAACGTCCTACTAATTCTGGTATTATTCCGAACTTAACCAAGTCGTGTGGGATAACTTTTTCCATGATATCATCTTTGCAAACTTGGTTTTTATCGGTTATCGTACCACCAAAACCTAAAGTTTGAGTTTGAGTACGTTTTTCTATTATTTTATCTAGTCCCTCAAACGCACCACCACAAATAAATAAAATATTCTTTGTGTTTAAAGAAATACATTCTTGTTGTGGGTGTTTTCTTCCGCCTTGAGGTGGAACATTGCAAACAGAGCCTTCTAAAATTTTTAAAAGAGCTTGCTGCACTCCCTCACCTGAAACATCTCGAGTTATAGACGCATTTTCGGATTTTCTTGTTATTTTATCGATTTCATCAATATAAACAATACCTTTTTCGGCCGCCTCAACATCAAAGTCCGCTGCTTGCAAAAGTCTTACCAAAACATTTTCAACATCATCGCCAACATATCCGGCTTCTGTTAAAGTTGTTGCATCGGCAATGGCAAATGGAACGTTAAGCGCATCGGCTAAAGTTTGTGCCATAAGCGTTTTACCTACACCGGTAGGACCTAGCAAAAGTATGTTACTTTTTTGTAGTTCAACATCTATAGTATCACCATAATTTATTCTTTTATAATGATTATGCACAGCAACAGATAATGCAATTTTAGCTTTATCTTGACCTACAACATATTCATCAAGAAGATTTTTTATTTCGATCGGCTTTGGCATATCAAACTGTTGACTTTTTGCCTTTTTAGAGGATTGTGAAGAGTTTTTATCCTGGTTTACTCCGTAAATCATCTCGTAACAAAGCAAAACACACTGATCACAAATGTATGCGCCGTTACCAAAAAGAAGTTGATTCACTTGATTTCTGTCTTTGCCGCAAAGAAAACAATGTCCGTTGCGTGTGTCATCTAGATTTGCCATATAGATTCCCTCTCGTTTACATTAATTACTAATATAATTCACTGATTTAGAATAATTATGCTCTTTTTGAAATAACTTCGTCAATAAGTCCGTACTCGCACGCTTCAGTAGCGGACATAAAGTTATCACGGTCACAGTCTTGCTCGATTTTTTCCACTGGTTGGTTAGTGTTAGCGGCTAAAATTTCGTTTAAGTGTTTTTTCGTTTTTAAGATACGTTGTGCTTGAATTTGGATATCAGCAGCTTGACCTTGAGCGCCGCCTGACGGTTGATGTATCATAATTTCGCTATTAGGTAGAGCGAATCTTTTTCCTTTTGCTCCACAAGACAGCAAGAAAGCGCCCATAGACGCTGCCATACCAACACAAATCGTAGAAACGTCACATTTGATGTACTGCATTGTATCGTAAATTGCCATTCCGGAAGTTATCGAGCCACCCGGACTATTAATATAAAGGTTAATGTCTTTTTGTGGATCTTGACTTTCAAGATATAATAATTGAGCTACAACCAAACTTGCGGTTGCATCGTTGACCTCGTCACAAAGCATAATAATTCTGTCATTTAACAAGCGTGAAAAAATATCATAAGAACGCTCGCCCCAACTGGTCTGTTCTACTACCATAGGTACTAAACTCATACTAAAACCTCCAAAAATTATTTTATAATTGTAACTGATTTTTATGCTATTAATGTTTAGGTTGGCAAAAAGCCAAACTAAACATTAAAAAGACAACTTATTTAACAGTAATAACTGCATTTTCCTTAACAAAGTCAATAGCTTTATTAACAGCAATGTCCTTAGCAAACTCTTCTGCTGGTATCATAGATTTAACTTTTTCAAGCTCAATTTCGTACGTTTGGGAAGCTTTAACATATTCTTTTTCAATGTCTGCTTCACAAGCTGTGATGTTTTCAAGCTGTACTATTTTTTCTAATGCTAATCTAATTTTAACTTGCTTTTGAGCTTGTTCTTGGAAAGTTTTTCTAAATGAATCCATTTCCATTCCTGTATACTGCATGTAAGTATCAATGTTCATGCCTTGTTGTTGTAAACGGTATTCAAAGTCTCTTACCATATCGTCTACTCTAGCCTCGAACATTTCTTCTGGAATTTCGGCTTTCATTTTTTCGATTATAACGTCGATAATTTTATTTTCTACTTCTTCTTGAGCAGCTTTTTCATTTTTTTCTGCCATAGTTTTTGCTGTGTCTGCTTTTAAAGTTGCAAGTGTATCAAAATCACTTACGTCTTTAGCAAAGTCATCATCAAGCTCTGGAAGTTCTTTTGTCTTAATTTCATGTAATTTACATTTAAACGTTGCAGCTTTTCCTTTTAATTCTTCAGCTTGATATTCTTCAGGAAAATTAACATTAACGTCAAATTCCTCACCGATATTTTTGCCTACGATTTGTTCTTCAAAGCCCGGAATAAATTGACCCGAACCTAGTACTAATGAATATTTTTCAGCTTTTCCGCCTTCAAAAGCGATGCCGTCAACATAACCATCAAAGTCAAAAACAGCAGTGTCGCCGTCTTTAGCAGCTCTATCACTAACGTCAATAAGTCTAGCATTTCTTTCTCTCATGGAATTAATGCTTGCAAGTACGTCGTCATCAGTAACAGTCTTGACAGTTTTTTCTACTTCTATTCCTTTGTAGTCGCTAACTTCTACTTCAGGTTTAACTATGCAAACAGCTTTAAATTCAAAACCTGTTTCTTTTTTAACTTCAGTTATTTCAACTTCAGGTCTTGCTACAACTTCTATTTGTGCTTCATTAATAGCCGCCTCAACAGCAGCAGGATATAAATCGTTTATTGCATCTTCAAAGAAAACGCCTTCACCGAATATTTTTTCTACCATTTTGCGAGGAGCTTTTCCTTTTCTAAATCCAGGAACGTTAATTTTTTTTATATTTTTTTGGTATTCTTTTTGAAGTGCCTCTTCAAAACTTTGTGCATCTACAGCGATAGTTAGTTCAACCTTATTGGTTTCAATATTTTTCTTGTCAATTAATTTCATTTATAAATCCTCCACTAATAATACTTTTATGTGTATATCCTAACAATTATATCACAAATTTATCCTGTTGGCTACCGATTTTTTAGAATTTTACAGTTTGTTAATTTCATAACACTTTTACCGGGTTAAATTGGGTATAATCACAAGAAACTAGTCTTAGTCCAATGCCTTTATAATTACCGTCAATTGCATAGCGGTAGCCGGCTCCGTGGATATGTCCGTAATAACATTTACTCACACTGTAGTCTAAAAGCACTTTCATTATCTCTTCACATTCTGTTAAATAATAAGCAGGTGGGTAGTGTAAAAACGCTATAGGCGGTTTATTAAAACTTTTAGCGGCTTCAAGTGACGTTTTTAACCTGCCGGCTTCACGATTTAGTACGGTTTTATCCACCTCTTCGCCTTTTTCGTTAAACCACCCTCGTGTTCCGCAAATAGCCACCTCTTTAAACTCGAAAGCGTTATTAAAAAGAATTTTAATCGTATCAAAGTTATTTTCTTGTAAAAAATCGTCCACTTTCTTTTTGGTGCTAAACCAGTAATCGTGGTTTCCTTTTATAATAATTTTGTTGCCATTAAGTGCATGAATGTACGCAAAATCGGGTTTTGCTTGGTCTAGTGTCATCGCCCACGAAATGTCGCCGACAATAACAACAGTGTCTTCGTTTTTAACCACACGGTTCCAATTTTCTTGTAGCTTTTGCGTATAATTGACCCACCCTGAAAAAATATCCATTGGCTTGTCACTTCCAAAAGACAAATGCAAGTCTCCAATAGTGTACAGATTCAAAATAAGTTTCTCCTTTTTATAAAGATTAATTTAGTAATTATTTTGCATATTCTGTTTAAGACTGAACAGAATAATAAAGCGATAGATTTCGCTTAAATAGATCTATTTTAAATTTAGGAGGTGCTTTTATGTCTAACATCAAGGAAAGTGAAGATTGCATTTGTGGTGTCGTGTGTGAAGTAGAAACTTGCCAACACAACAACTGCCACAGTGGTTGCACAGCAACAAGCATTAAAGTTGGCGAGCATAACGCTACTTGCCAAAATGAAACAGCGTGCCAATCCTTTAAAAAAACAAACGAGTAATACTTTGTATCACCTAATTTTCGGGTAAAAACAAGGCTTGCAGTGACGCAAGCCTGTTTTTTTATAACTTTAATGCTGCAATAACTTCTGCTGACATATCCTGCACGTCAATACTTTTTGGAAACCTTACTGGTTTAGTTTTAAGTCCTGAAAGCTGTGATGGCATAGGAAGTTTTGATATTTGTTCTAGTTTTTCGGACTGCTCATATTCGTCGGCAGTAGAAACTTCTCCGGTAATAGCCGATAAAACGCTTTGAGAAAACTTATATGGGTTTGCAGTAGAAGCAATAATTACTTTTTTATTATCGCCTGTTTTTAATTTATACTCTTCATATGCACTAACAGCAACCGCTGTATGAGTGTCGCACAAATAAGAAAACTTATCAAACACTCTTTTAATTGTCGCTTTAGTTTGTTTATCGTCACAATATGCTGCAAAAAACTCTTCTTTAATCCGAGAAAAAACCTTTTCGGAAACTTCATATTTACCCGTTTTAGAAAGTTTTTCTTGCCACTCTACTACAGCTTTATCATCACAATCTGATAAGTCATAGATAAGTCTTTCCAAATTAGAGGAAATTAAGATGTCCATAGA
>JAVWHI010000010.1:0-4970 GCA_036640155.1 Oscillospiraceae bacterium
GGTTGTATGGCTATACCTTTAGCGGAAAGAATTAGACCTACTACACTTGATGATGTAGTAGGTCAAACTCATATTATTTCCGATGGAAAACCACTAAGGCGGATTATTCAAAGTAAAGAGTTGCCTAATATGATTTTTTATGGGCCCTCCGGCGTTGGAAAAACGACGGTTGCTAGGATTATTGCATCAGCAACAAATATGCGATTACATAAGTTAAATGGCACAAATTGTTCTATTTCCGACATAAAATCGATTGTGGAAGAAATAAATACAATTGCAGGTTATAACGGCATACTATTATATTTAGATGAAATCCAATATCTTAACAAAAAGCAACAGCAATCGTTGCTTGAATACATTGAAAATGGAAGTATAACTCTTATTGCCTCGACAACTGAAAATCCGTATTTTTATATTTACAATGCAATTTTAAGCAGGAGTACAGTATTTGAATTTAAATCTGTAGACTCACAGGATATTAAAAAAGCAACAAAGCGAGCTTTTGAATTAATAAAGCTTGATTCAAGTTGTGAGGCAGTAGTTGAAGAAGGCGTTTGCGATTACATTTCAAAAAATTGTGGCGGAGACGTGCGTAAAGCGGTTAATACAGTGGAGCTATGTTTTTTAGCGGCTGATTATAAGGACGATAAAAAGTATGTATCGTTGACTTTAGCAAGAGAATTAACGCAAAAAAGTTCAATGAGATACGATAAAGACGGAGACGAGCATTATGAAATACTGTCGGCGTTTCAAAAATCAATACGTGGCTCTGATGAAAATGCAGCACTTCATTACCTTGCAAGGTTAATTGAAGCAGGGGATATCTTGTCGCCTTGCAGACGACTATTAGTAATCGCATGTGAGGATGTAGGGCTTGCATATCCTCAGGCAATTTCAATAGTTAAGGCGTGCGTTGATAGTGCAGTGCAATTAGGACTTCCTGAAGCAAGAATACCGCTTGCACAGGCAGTTATTCTATTAGCAACAGCTCCAAAATCAAATAGTGCATACATGGCTATTGCAGCAGCACTAAACGATGTTAAAAATGGAAAAGTAGGAGTAATTCCAAAGCACCTACAAAATGCACATTATGATGCTGATACTAAAGATTTAACACGTGCAGAAGGCTATCAGTATCCTCATGATTTCACAAATCATTATTGTAAGCAGGAATATATGCCGAGTGGACTAGAGGGTACGGTGTATTATAATTTTAGTGAAAATAAAAATGAACAGGCGGCATACTTATACCGTAATAAAATATCCCAAGAAAAATGAAAAAATGAACTGTTTTTAACAGTTCATTTTTTCATTTTAACTTTTGCAAGTGGAGATTTTTGCGAGGCATCCTCTAATTTTTGACTGGAGACATGCGTATAAATTTCAGTAGTGCTTAGACTAACATGACCTAGAATTTGCTGTAAAGCACCAATATCGACGTTGCCATGCTCATATAAAAGTGTAGCAGCTGTGTGACGTAATTTATGAGTGCTGTACCCTTGACCACCAAGACCTGCTTTTGATAAACATTCATCAACAATTTGTTCCACACGACGGGGCGTTAGCCGGTTTCCACGACGGTTTAAAAAAACAGCGTTTTTTTCTTTAGCGTTGCTTTGATTGACGCTTTTATACTTTTCGTACATTTCAAGCGATTCTATACACGCTGAATTTAAGTAAACAATTCGCTCCTTATTTCCCTTGCCTAAAAGTTTTAGTTTATTGTTACGAATATCATTTTTATTAATACCGACAAGTTCTGATAGTCGCATACCGCAATTCAAAAACAGTGTTATAATACAGTAGTTACGTTCTTTAAATTCACCGTCGATTGTATTAATAAGTTCTAAACTTTGTTCTAAAGATAAATATTTTGGTAATGCTCTTTTGGCTGTAGGCATTTCAAGGTTTTTGACTGGATTAACATCGAGTAAATTTGCGTTTACGGTTAAATATTTATAAAAAACACGAATGCAAGAAACTTTTCTTGAGCGAGCAGCAACTTTATTAGCACGTTCATTTGTGACATAATGTAAAAATTCATAGATATCAGCAAGTGTAATTTGCTTAATAATTTCGATATTGATATTGTCAATACTGATTTTACTAAACTCAGTATTTGCAGCAACGTAGCCTTTATGCAAGTTTATAAAACGGAAAAACGTTCTTAAATCAGTGTAATATCCAGCAACTGTACGCTTTGAGCGACCTTTTATAGTTTCAGTATAAAACAAAAATTCACGAATAATATCAGGACATTGCAAATCGCTTTGTGGCATTTTAACGTTGTCCATAATTTGCACTCCTTTTAAAATCAAACAATGCCATAGCGGTTAAACTATGGCATTGATGTATTAGTGTAAAATTACTTGAATTTTTTTACGCTATCAGGAAGTGAAGCTTCGTCAGAAGAAACAGTGAAAACAATGGTAATGTCTTTTGTTAATTCATTAATTTTTTCCAACAAATCGCCCAAGCCATCTATGTCTTTAGTATCGCCTTTAGCACCGATTTTTAAGATACCATCAACATAAATTTCTTTAATGTCATAGTTTCCTGCAAGAATCCCGGCAATAAAGCCATAAAAAGAATCATAACCTTTGATTTTATATTCTTCAGCATCTATAAGTCTTACATCATGATCGAGTTCCAAAGTAAGTTTCATACCTTGTTCTACACAAACAACATTTCCATTAGTAGATTTCACAGAATTATTAACCATTTCGATAAGTTGTTTTGTTTTTCCTTGACCTTTGCTACCAATAATAAGTTTAATCATATTGACTCCTCCATTGTGTTTTAATCATTATAATTATTTTGCCATGTTAAGGCAAAATATTATCAAATTTAAGTGCATAGTAAAAGTTTATTAAATCGGGGGGTGACACATATTGCTTTTTAAGCTTTAAGCTGTTGTTCTAAAGCGGCTTTTTCACTTTCATAGCCACTTTTGCCTAAAAGAGCGAACATGTTTTTCTTATAGCTTTCAACTCCAGGTTGATTAAAAGGATTAACACCTAAAACGTAGCCTGAAATAGCACATGCTTTTTCGAAGAAGTACACCATGTATCCAAACTCAAACTCATCAATTTGAGGCATTTCCAATACTAAATTTGGAACGCCACCTTTTGTGTGAGCTAAAATTGTACCCTCAAATGCTTTTCTGTTAACTACGGACATGTTTTGTTGTGATAAAAAATTAAGTCCATCAAAATTATCTGGATCTGCTTTAATGAAAAAGTCAGTTTTAGGATTTTTAATATCCACCACTGTTTCAAACATTAATCTTGATCCATCTTGAATAAATTGACCTAACGAGTGTAAATCAGTTGAAAATGTTGCACTTGATGGGAAAATACCTTTGTTATCTTTACCCTCACTCTCACCAAAAAGCTGTTTAAACCATTCAGCCATCATAGTAAAGCTTGGGTCGTAACTAATAAGCATTTCAATGTTTTTGCCTTTTCTAAGCAGTGCATTTCTATACGCTGCATATTTGTAGCAATCATTTTTAGATAAATCAGTGTCACACAGTTCGTTTTGTGCAGTGCGAGCGCCTTTCATAATATCGGTTATATTACATCCACTTACAGCAATAGGAAGAAGTCCAACAGCTGTTAAAATCGAAAAACGACCACCAACATCATCGGGAATAACAAAAGTTTCATAACCTTTTTCGTTACAAAGTTCCTTTAAAGTCCCTTTTTCTTTATCCGTTGTACAATAAATTCTTGATTTTGCACCATCTGCACCGTATTTTTTTTCTAGAAGTTCACGAAAAACTCTAAATGCCAATGCAGGCTCTGTTGTAGTTCCGGATTTAGAAATAATATTAACAGATATATCTTTGCCCTCGCAAAGAGAAAGTATTTCATTTAAATATGTAGGATTTATACTATTGCCAACATAATAAATTTGTGGAGTGTCTTTTTTTAAAGAGTTGTAAAGGGTTGATTTTAAAAGCTCAATAGCGGCACGTGCTCCAAGATAAGAGCCACCAATGCCAATAACAATTAAAATGTCTGAATCAGATGCTATTTTCTTTGCGGCCTTATTAATTCTTTCAAATTCCTGCTTGTCATAATTTGTCGGAAGGTCCACCCAGCCTAAAAAGTCGCTACCAAGACCACTTTTGTTGTGAAGTGTATTATGTGCTGCTTCAATTTGAGGTGTTAAACCAATAAGCTCATCATTGCTTACAAAACTTTTGATGTATTTGTCGTTAAGTTTTAGTGCCAAACAAAAGTCCCCCTAACTAAATTAAATTATGAAAATATTAGATCTTGCAAAAGCTACCGACTAACGTGATTTTGCCGGTTTAACTTTATATATTAATATTACAATAAATTAAATGCTTTTACAAGTCATTTCACTAAAATAACGACAATTATTTTTGTTTTATCAATATTTGAAAATCAAAGACAAATTAAACGTCTTAATAAGAGTAATATAGCTTTACCAAACGTTAATTTTTCGACTTCATCACTTGCTGTAATGTCAAATGTGACTACTTCTTGCTCATCAACACTTAATACTACTTTTCCTAATATTTGACCGGATAAAACCGGTGCATTCACGTATGACTCAGTAGTTATTTTTTGCGTTATCATTTCTTCATAACCTTTAGGAATTATCAAGGGAGCTGGGTTTATTACATTAACGTTTACAAATTTTTCAGTTCCGCCTATTACTTTTATAGGCTTTAAGGTGTCAGTAGAAATTTCAGGTTTAAATGAAGTGAAATTATTAAATCCAAAATCTAAAAGCTGTCTTGCACTTGTAAATCTGTCTTTTGACGTTGCACAGCCCATAACAACGCTAACTAATGATAGGTTATCACGTGTAGCTGATATGCTAACGCAAGAGCCGGCTTTATCGGTGGTGCCGGTTTTAAGACCTGTTGCACCTTTGTAAAAACGTATGAGTTTATTTGTGTTTACAAGTTGTGTTTTTCCGCCACGAAGTGAATC
>JAVWHI010000010.1:5016-16580 GCA_036640155.1 Oscillospiraceae bacterium
TATGCTTGTAAACCTTGTGATATCCTTGTGTTTTATAAGCTCGCAAGACATTAATGCAATGTCATATGCACTAGTAAGGTGGGACTCGGCATCAAGTCCTGTTGGATTTACAAAGTTTGTGTCATTCATACCTAATTGCTTAGCTTTATTATTCATCATAGCTACAAAGCCCTCACAGCTTCCACCAACATATTCGGCGAGTGCCATTGCAGCATCATTAGCGGAAGCAACAGCAGTTGCTTTTAATAAATCCTCAACGCTCATTTGCTCTGTCGGCTTAAGCCATATTTGTGTGCCACCCATAGAACTTGCAAGTTCAGAACAAGTTACTTCGTCCAAAAAAGATATTTTGCCACTTTCTATACTTTCAATAACCAAAAGCATAGTCATAATCTTAGTAACAGAAGCTGGAGCTAGTTTTTGATGTGACTCTTTTTCAAAAAGTATTGTTCCGGCCGAACTTTCCATAAGTATACCGGTTTTTGCAGTAATTTCAGGTAAGGGTACAGACGAGGCTGTGATGATATCCGTACGAGTTAGACCGGCAGCTGATATGCTTGTAAAAGAAACTGCGAATGCAATTAAAGCACTAAGAAAAGTCGCTTTATTTATTTGTTTTAACATATATTATCACACCCATAAATTATTTTAGTTTGCTATATTAATGAGTATGTATAGCAAAAGAAATTAATGTATGATTTTAGCTTGTCAGTCATATAAATTATAAAAGTAATAATGATTTTGGCAAAATAAATTTTTAGGTGATGAACAAAATGAAACTTAAGCAAATTTCTGAGAAAGAAACAATTAGCGAATTAGAAAAAGGACTGCCCGAAAATAGTTTAAAGACAAACAAGAAAAAACATGTTTTCCTAGACATTTTTACATTGCAATCGATTTTTAGTGTAATAATTGTTATAGTAATGGTAACAGGTCACACGTTTTTACCCAGTAAATTCAACAATGTATTTGTCACAATTAAGTATTTGACACAAAATGACTTTAGCTTTAAGGACTTCTTGTATGAAAAAGTTGGAGAGACTATTACTACTTTAAATAAATTTACTCCGTCTCAATCTTCATCTGAAAAACTTGACGGAGTGGGTGGAGAAAAAAATCCGGTCACCCCAAAAGTAGTACCGCACAACGCAACGTTTGCGCCAATAATAAACACAGGCACAATCACATTTCCGGTAACTAGTGAGTACAAGATTACATCACCATTTGGTTTTAGACTTCACCCAATTACAAATAAAGACGATTTTCATCAAGGAGTTGATATAGCTACAAAAGAGGGAGCGTCTATAAAAGCGATAGCAAATGGCACTGTAACAAAGGTTGGACAGGAGGACTCGCTCGGTAACTATATAGTTATCGATCATAAAAATGGATTCATTTCAAAATACGCACATTGCAGTAAAGTCATCGCACAGGAAAACAACATTATAAGAGAAGGTGAAGTGATAGCAAAAGTTGGAGCTACAGGCGAAGCAACCGGTCCTCATCTTCATTTAGCGACAATAAAAAACGGTTTATATTTTAATCCAATGAATCTGTTTGAAAGAAGTATATTATGATATCTTTCAAAGTTTTAGGTGTAAATGTTAGAATAGAAATGCTTTTTATAGCAACAATAACAATATTTTTATTAGTGGATAAAAGCAATATAGGGGTTATGAGCATTTGCGCTTGTATTTTACATGAGAGTGGACATATACTAATGCTTTTTTTATTTCGTTGCAAACCAAAAGAACTTGTTTTTGATATAATTGGCATAAAACTTGTTAATTCAAATAATAAATTAAGCGAAAAAAAAGATTTATGCGTTTTGGTTGCCGGAAGCTTTATTAACTTTTTTATCTTTTTTTTATTGTTTGGTTTTACCTCTTCACTCAATAATCTAGGACTGTTTGCAGTATGTAATTTAGTGTTAGGTGTGTTTAATTTATTGCCAGTATCTAGTTTTGATGGAGGTAAAATATTAGAAATAATTTTGATGCGTTTTTTTTCATATCGCACAGTAGATGTTTTATGTAGGGCTACCGAAATATTATTCACATTAGCAATTCTAGTCGTATTTATACTCACAATAATTATCAAAAAACCAGGAATTACTTCTTTAGTTATTACGTGTTATCTTATTTTTGCAGTAGTGATAAGGTTTAATCGAAAATAAATATAGTTAAAGGAGTAAGGAGGGTTATTAGCAGTTGAAATTTTCTGGTTTTTGTTATATTATAGTTATATAGTATTTGCACACGACAACAAATAATCAGGGAAATATACGAATGGAGTAAGAGATGTTAAAAGAAAAGCTAGATAGGGTTTTATTAAATGTTCAACGACCGGCACGGTATATTGGCGGCGAGCTAAACAGTGTGATAAAGGATAAGAGTAACATAGATGTACGCTTTGCCTTTTGTTTTCCGGACACTTATGAAATTGGAATGTCACATCTTGGTATGAAGATTCTTTATTCACTTATTAATAATAGGGATAATTATTGGTGTGAGCGAGTTTTTGCACCATGGATTGATTTTGAACAACAAATGTTTGAAAATAATATACCGCTTTATGGACTTGAAAGTCTTGAGCCACTTGAAGAGTTTGATATTATAGGTTTCACTTTGCAGTATGAACTTTCATATACTAATATACTAAATATGCTTCACCTAGGAAACATACCGGTTTATAGTAAAGATAGAAAAGAACTTAAAAATCTTGTTATTGCAGGTGGACCTTGTGCTTGTAATCCGGAGCCACTAGCTGATTTTATTGATTTATTTTCTTTAGGTGAAGGTGAAGAAATAACTTTACAAATAATGGATTTATACAATCAGTGTAAAAAACAAAAACGCAGTAAAACCGAGTTTTTAATAGAAGCATGTAAAATCCCGGGAGTATACGTGCCTGCATTTTATGATGTTTCTTATAATGAAGACAACACGATAAAATGTATAACACCTAATAATCAAGCACCTAAATCTGTTATAAAGCGTATTATGCCAGATTTTGATTCTGCTTTTTTCCCGGAAAACTTTGTAGTACCTTTTACAGAAACCGTTCATGATCGGGCAATACTTGAAGTTATGCGTGGCTGTATTAGAGGGTGCAGATTTTGCCAAGCCGGTTATATATATAGACCACAGCGTGAAAAAAATGCAGATACACTTTGTTCACAGGGAAAGTCACTTTGTGATAGTTCTGGTTATGAGGAAATATCGTTATCTTCACTAAGTACAAGCGATTACTCAAAACTTGAGGAATTGTTGAAAGACTTACTTGTTTACACGGATAAAAATAATATCAATTTATCATTACCATCACTAAGAATAGATAATTTTTCAAAAGAATTGTTGGATAAAATTCAAAGCGTTAGAAAAAGTGGACTTACATTTGCACCAGAAGCAGGTACACAACGCCTTCGTGATGTTATAAATAAAAATATAACAGAGACTAATATTTTTAACACATGTAAAATTGCGTTTGAAGGTGGATATACAAATGTAAAGCTATATTTTATGCTAGGATTGCCAACAGAAACTATGGAGGACATAAAAGGCATTGTCGATTTAGCACAGAAAATTATTGATTTATACTATACAGTTGATAGCCGCATTAAATCAAGAGGAGTGAGTGTGACAGTATCAGTTTCTACATTTGTTCCAAAGCCTTTTACACCATTTCAGTGGCACCCACAAGACACATTACAAATGATTGATGCTAAGCAAAAGCATTTAATAGAAAGCATTCCATCTAAAAAAATCACTGTTAAATATCATGATAGCAAGACGTCTGTTTTGGAGGCGGTTTTAGCAAGAGGGGATAGGCGACTGGGAGATGTTTTATATAAAGCATGGAAAAAAGGTTGCTATTTTGATAGTTGGACTGAAAGATTTTTCAGTAATAAATGGGATGAAGCGTTTGAAGAATGTGGGCTAACAAAAGAGTTTTATGCAAATAGACAAAGAGAATATGATGAAGTTTTGCCGTGGAGCCATATTGACTTGGGGGTAAGTAAGGCGTTTTTACAAAGCGAAAACGAGAAATCAAAGCAAGCGATAACAACTCCAAATTGCAGGGAAAATTGTAGTGCTTGTGGAGCGAATAAGCTTTTAGGAGGTGCTTGTTTTGGACAGTAATGTTATAAATTTGAGAGTGTTTTATGAAAAGCTATCACGGGCAAAGTACATCTCGCACCTTGATATAACACGGTGTATGCAGCGTGCAATAAAAAGAGCAGGTATTCCTGTGTGGTATACTGAAGGCTTTAATCCTCACATATATATTACGTTTGCATTACCGCTATCGCTAGGCTACGAAAGCTACTGCGAAATTATGGACATGCGTCTTACACAGCAAATGGACTTTAACGTAATTAAGGACAAGCTAAATGAGTGCTTGCCTTGTGATATTAGAGTTCGAGATGTTGCACTGCAAATAGAAAAACCGGAGGCTATAGTTAATGCAAATTACCGAGTATCACTTTTTAGTGACAAAATAGCCCCTCAAACTGTTTTGGATTCATTTAATAAGTTTTTTTCAAACGATAAAATCGAGGTTATGAAAAAATCAAAAAAAGGGTCAAAACTGGTGGATATTAAGCCGGACTGCAAAGTTATTAGTCTGAATTTAATTGAAAATGGGATAGAGATAAATCTTGATTGTACAGCTGGTATTAGTAAAAACGTTAATCCGAGTTTATTAATAGCAGAATTTAAAACACGATACAATTATAGTGATTTATTTATGAGCGTTGTAAAAAATGCAGTTTATGATAGTGAGGGCAATTTGTTTTGCTAAAATAGCAAGAATGGAGGCGATTTTATGAGTAAGCGTCAAATAAAAATTTTTGATACAACAATGCGAGATGGCGAGCAGTCACCAGGATGCAGTATGAACTTGAATGAGAAAGTCCAACTCGCAAAACAACTTGAGCTTTTGGGAGTTGACGTAATTGAAGCTGGATTTCCAATAACCTCAAATGACGACTTTAATGCTGTGAGTGCCATTGCAAGCACCGTTAAAGATGTGACTGTTGCAGCGTTAGCAAGGGCGGTTACTGCTGACATTGACTGTGCATTTAATGCTCTTAAAAGTGCTAAAAAGCCACGTTTGCATATTTTTATCGCAACTAGCGATATTCATCTAGAGTATAAGCTTAAAATGACACGAGAAGAAGTATTGTTAAAAACAAGAGAGTCTGTGGAATATGCAAAAACATTATTGCAAGATGTCGAGTTTTCCGCTGAAGATGCTTCAAGAAGTGATAAAGATTTTTTGTTGCAAGTTGTGCAAACAGCAATAAATGCCGGCGCAACAACTATAAATATTCCTGATACTGTTGGCTATTCAACACCGCAAGAAATGTTTTCGCTAATTAAATTCATCAAAGACAATGCAAAAGGTATAGAAAATGTTGATATCGCAACACACTGCCATGACGATTTAGGGCTTGCAACAGCATGTTCTATGGCAGCAATATTAGCCGGTGCAACTCAAGTGGAGTGTACAGTTAGTGGAATAGGAGAAAGAGCCGGCAATGCTGCTATGGAAGAAATTGTTATGGGAATCTTCACGAGAAGTGATTTTTATGGTTGCTATTGCAATATTAACACTAAGCAAATTTACAAAACAAGCAAAATGCTCTCGACGATAATCGGTGTAGGAGTTAGTGCAAATAAATCTGTAATTGGTGCAAATGCTTTTTCACACGAAAGTGGAATCCATCAACATGGAATGCTAGCTTTTCCAAAAACATATCAAATTATGTCACCTGATTTAATTGGCATACCGCAAAATAGGATTGTACTCGGTAAACATTCTGGAAAACACGCATTTAATGATAGACTAGTAACATTGGGATATATTTTAAGTAGTGAACAATTAGATGAAACATTTGTAAGTTTTAAGCAACTTGCTGATAAAAAGAAAGAAGTAACAGACAGCGATATAGAGGCTTTGGTTTCATCTCATTCATTTGAAAAGAAAAAGAAGTTTGAATTTATTCGCTTTGTAATAAATTCTGGAAATACTATAACGTCGACTGCTAGTGTACAGCTTAAGGTGGACGAACAAATAGTAGAAAAAGTAGCAACAGGCGAGGGACCAATTAACGCTTGCTTTTGTGCTATTGATAAGATTTCCAAACTTAGTATAACGCTTGAAAATTATACAATTCAGTCGGTTACTGCTGGCAGAGATGCGTTGGGTGAAGTTGTGGTTAAAATAAAATATAATGACAACACGATTACAGGACGTGGTTTAAGCACAGATATAATTGAGGCTAGTATAAAAGCGTACTTAAATGCAATTAATAAAATCATGTAAAACTCGTTCGTTTTGTAAGGGTGGCGATAGTGTGAATTTTGATATACCGGCAGATGTTATGAATATTTTAGACCGGCTTAACAGTAATGGGCTTGAAGCATTTTTGGTAGGCGGATGTGTGCGAGATGCTTTATTAAAAAAAGAAGTCAGTGATTGGGATATCTGCACGGTAGCGACACCGGATAAAATCCTTGAAGTTTTTGACGATATGAGAGTAGTCAAGACAGGGCTAAGTCATGGCACAGTAGCACTTATAACAAACACTAAGCGTATGATTGAGGTAACGACGTATCGCAAAGATGGAGAATATTTTGATAATCGGCGACCGTCACAAGTGGAATTTGTCACAACGTTAAAAGATGACTTATCCAGAAGAGACTTTACAATCAATGCAATGTGCTACAGTGATAAAACCGGAATTATCGATTATTTTGGTGGTATAAATGACTTAAAAAGCAAGATAATTCGGTGTGTAGGACAAGCGGATTCTCGTTTTTGCGAGGACGCACTTCGAATTATGCGCGCACTTCGTTTTAGTTCAGTTTATGACTTTGATATTGAGCCACAGGCTACAAAGTCAATTCATAAAAACAAAAACCTATTAAAAAACATTTCGTCTCAAAGAGTTAGTAGTGAATTATTAAAGCTACTTTGTGGCAATGGAGTTAAAAGGGTGTTAACTGAGTTTGCAGATGTTTTAGGAGTAATCATTCCTCAAGATAAAGAAATGTTTAAAACCAGTAAAAACAATTGTTATTTAAGTAGTGACGTATGGCTTCATACACTAGATGCTATTCATAACTGCCCACAAGACCCTGTTTTACGTCTTGTAACGCTGTTTAATGATATGGGCAGTAAAACAACACGCCTGCAAGGCACTGACGTTACAGGGCGTTTTTACGGGTATTATAACGAGAGTGCAAAAATTGCAGAAACGGTTTTGCACCGATTAAAATTTGATAATGAAACTTGTAACACTGTTACACAACTTGTAGCTTACCATGATGCAACAATTGAGCCTACAAGTAAAAATGTTCGTCGATGGTTAAATAGGCTCGGCAAAGATAAACTAGTGAAATTAATCAAGGTTAAAAAAGCTACTTTGATGGCACAAAATGAAAAAGACATTGTAGAGCAGTTAAACTCATATGATAAAATATTAACAATTGCCGATGACATTATAAAAGCAAACGAATGTTTTTCACTAAAAGATTTAGCACTTAATGGGTCCGACTTATTAGCTCATGGAGTAACAAGTGGTAAAGAAGTTGGTAAGCTTTTAAATAAGCTGTTAGACTTAGTGCTTGATGAAAAAGTAATTAATGATAAGCAAAAACTGCTTGAGCAAGTGAAAAATTAAAGTAATGGGCTTTGTAGTTATTAACTACAAAGCCCATTACTTTAAAAATATCAAGGTGTGATAATTATTTTTTTGGAGCACGTAATGCTTGTCGAGTGAGGCGTATTTCTTGTAAATTTTTCGCCATAAGTTCCTCAGAAGTTTTTAAGTTACTCTCAATAAATTCGTTTGTTGCTTTTTTAAGCTCTCTACATTGACGAGTGGCATTGTTAAGCATTTCTTTTGCTTTTTCTTCAGCTTGTTTTGAAATCTCATCATGGTCAATAAGTTTGCTTGCACGTTCTTCGGCAATTCTGATAATCGATTCTCCTTCACGGCGAGCATCTTCTACAATTGATTTTCTGTCAGAAACGATAAGTTTTGCTTGCTTTATTTCGGCAGGCATATTAAGTCTTATGTCATCGATAAGTTCACGTATGCGGTCAATATCTACAACACAGCGGCCACCTGAAAGCGGTACACTCCACGCATTATCAAGCATATCGTCCATTGAATCCAAAATTTCATTCACATTCATTTTGCTTTTCCTCCTGTACTTTTTTAGTTTATTTTAGATTACTGTTATTTCCAAGTCTTTTTTTGATTATGTCATGAATTTGAGGCGGTACAAAATCTGTAATGTCGCCACCAAATCCTGCAATTTGCTTAACCAGACTAGAACTTAAATACATATTTTCGGCAGATGTTGTTAAAAATATGGTTTCGGCCTCGGGACAGAGTTTTTTGTTTGCAAGTGCCATCTGAAACTCATATTCAAAATCAGTAACAGCTCGTAGTCCTTTAACAATAACTGTTGCGCCAACTCTTTTTACATAGTCGGCTAAAAGTTCGGTGACAATATCTATTTTAATATTAGGTAATTTGTCCGTACAAAGTCTAATTAGTTCAACACGTTCTTCTAAACTAAAGCTGTAATTAGTTTTAGCCATATTTACAGACACTAATATTATAACTTCATCAAATAGCTTAGATGCTCGTCTTATTATATCTATATGTCCTTTAGTTATGGGGTCAAAACTACCGGGACAGACTGCGATTTTTTTCAATTATTATCAGCTCCATCCTTGTTATGTTTTCTATAAGCTGTTACGCTAATTCTACTGTAATTATATTGTCTATAAATTGAAAAATCGCCAACAGTATCAGGAACTTTATCAGTGTTTTCATGCTCACATAAGATTATTCCGCTTTCATTCATCTTCTCGACTAGTAAAGTAAGTGCAGGAAGAATAAAATCATGGCTATATGGTGGGTCCATAAAAGCAATGTCAAAGGTATCATTTACGCCGATTAGAAATGAACTATAATCCATGCAAAGAAGTTTTGAATTAGAAAAAAGTCCACACTTAGTTAGGTTTTCCTTGCAAACATCATATGATTTTTTTGAATTATCAACGAAATATGCAAAGTCTGTACCTCGGCTTAGAGCCTCAATTCCCATTTGACCGGAGCCGCAAAACAAGTCTAGCACTTTTGCTCCTCCTATATCAAATTGCACTGAACTTAGTACTGCTTCTTTAACTTTTTCTGTAGTAGGACGAACGTCCAGCCCATCGACGCTTTTTAAGCGAACACCACGAGCAACACCTGTTATAACACGCACAAAACATCAAATAATAACACTTTTCTATTTCCTCTGTAAACACTAAGAACCATTCCAATTGCCATGTATGACACCAAAACAGAGGTGCCACCAGCACTAAAAAACGGTAACGTAATTCCAATAACGGGTAAAAAGCATAAAACCATTCCAATATTAATAACAGACTGAAACATGAAAATTGAAAATACGCCGACGCAAATAAACATACCAAGTTTATCACGTGATTTTCTTGCAGTTAACAATATTTTAACACATAAAAGTGTAATTATCAACAGCGTAATCATTGCACCAACAAAACCAAAGATTTGACCGATGTATGAAAAGATAAAATCGTTATATGCTTTTGGAACAGAAAATAAATTTTCCGAAAACATTCCTCTTCCAAGAAGTCCGCCGGCACCTAACGCTGTCATTCCCCTAAACTGCTGTAACCCATCAGCTAAAGCGTCAAGGGCGGGGTCAAACGCAACTATGAATCGCCGCTTTAAATATGGAGGCAGAACATAAATCCATACAAACGGTGCGGCGGTGGCAAAAGACCCTAGTCCTATTAAAATGAGTTTCCAGGAAAGCCCAGCAGAAAACATCATAAAAATAAATATGGCTAAGAAAACAAGAGCCGAGCCTAAGTCACCTTGTAGCACAATCAAAAGTGTAGGTATTGCGCCATGTAAGCATAAAAGTAAAAATGGCTTAATACTGTTTATGTTTTCACTCACTTTTGAAAGATGTAGCGCAAACGTTAAAACAAACGATAATTTTAATAATTCAGATGGCTGAAATGTTGTAAATCCTAAATCAATCCATGCCTTATCATCTGTTCCTTGTGGAGTGATTCCTATAAAAAATGTCAAAATTACAAGCAAAACTGTCAGTGGGACATGAAATTTCCAAAGGTTAGCTAAGATGTCATAATCAATGCGAGAAATAATGCAAGCGATAATTACGCCTAGTATTGTTGAAATCACTTGAACATATAGCGTTCTAGGCGAATCCAAAGCACCTGTTTTATAAAACGAATAAAGCGCAAGTACACTTATTGTTGATGCACAGATACAAATTAAGAGCAGTATTTTATCTAGTTCTTTAAAGAATAAAAATATGCTCGATGTAATTTTTTTAAACAAATAAGCGCCTCCTAGCATTAAAATAGCCCATCAATTTTCCCATCATTATCAATGGAAATATTCATAGCAGCAGGGTACTTAGAAAGACCCGGCATAGTCATTATATTTCCAGTATAAACAACAATAAACCCAGCACCGGCACTTACTTTTACGTCTTTAACTGTTATGGTAAATCCACTAGGAGCGCCTAAAACAGCAGGGTCATCAGACAACGAGTATTGCGTTTTAGCAATGCAAACCGGTAAATGAGCAAATCCTAACGAGTTAATTTGTTCAATAGACTTTAGTGCCTGCACAGTGTAAGAAACATTTCCGGCATGATAAATTTCGGAGGTTACTACCGAAATTTTTTCTTTTATCGGAATGTCTAAAGGATAAATAGGTGCAAAATTACTACTTCCATTTTCGTCTATAGTTTTACAAACAAGTGACGCTAAATCGGTTCCACCTTCGCCACCTTTAGCAAAAACGTCAGCAAATGCACACGCTACTTTTTTCTTAGCACAAAAGTCTAAAAGAAAGTCAATTTCTGATTGTGCATCAGAACCAAAGTGGTTTATTGCAACAACTACAGGTACACCAAACTTTTGCATGTTGCTAATGTGCGCCTCAAGATTCACAATTCCACTTTTTAATGCAGCTAAATTTTCTTTGCCGAGTTCGTTTTTATTAGCCCCACCATTATACTTAAGCGCTCGAATCGTCGCAACAATAACAATACAGCTAGGCTCAATGCCAGCATATCTACATTTAATATCAAGAAACTTCTCCGCACCTAAATCAGAGCCAAATCCTGCCTCGGTTATTGTGTAGTCGGCTAATTTTAATGCAAGTTTTGTCGCTTTAATTGAGTTGCAACCGTGTGCTATGTTTGCAAAAGGACCACCGTGTATTATTACCGGCGTGTGTTCAAGAGTTTGTACAAGGTTTGGTTTCATGGCATCTTTAAGTAGCACTGCCATAGCACCTTCTACTTGAAGTTCACGTGCAAAAACGGGTTTATCATCAATAGTATAACCTACTAGAATATTTCCTAGTCTTCTTTTTAAATCATCAATGTCTGAAGATAAACATAAAATTGCCATAACTTCACTCGCAACGGTAATTGAAAACGAATCTTCACGTGGAAATCCGTTAAGCTTAC